>NZ_PVWO01000502.1 GCF_003003845.1 Chamaesiphon polymorphus CCALA 037
GAGATGTGTATAAGAGACAGAACTCAAGGTGCCGAATTTGTTGCTAAATATCACCAATTACCTGACAACGAGCGTCAAAATGAGATCGATACCTATCACCAAACTCAGCTTACCAATCTCCAAGCTAATTGGAAGCGAGATCTAGATAAATTAGGCATAAATATCCCACTACCAACATCGATTAAATCTTTAAATACTCCACCCACCGCCGCCGAAGCTGGTGGAGTTGCTATCGCCAAAAGTGCGATCGAATCGCCAATTATCCAACTCAGTCGTGCTTTTTCTCGACGTACCGATCTTCTCAAAACAGCCACCGAAGATCCGCTCTGGGTCAAACTTGGCGAATTGCACCAGGAAGATGCTACTTTAGCCGAAAACAGTCGCGCACTCATCCGACGCAAACAACCCCAGCTAGCCAGCCTTACAGCTAAAGATAAGGAGAATAATTCCGACCCGATTCCAGAACTAGTTACTAAATTTCAAAAACTAATCGCGATCGATAGCATCCGCAATGAATATCTCCTCCACAGCCAAATCCACCAATGGCTGATGAGCGATCGATTTCCAGCCGATATCGAAACTCTTAATACTCGTGTCTACGATCGATTATTTCTTACACCAAAAAGCGATCGCTGGTTGGGTTTAATGCCGGGAGATGGGTATACCGGAATCGAGCGAGACGGGATAATTGATAATTGAGAGTTGGGAGTTGGGAGTTGGGAGTTGGGAGTTGGGAGTTGGAAGTTGGGAGTTAGGAGTTGGGAGTTGGGAGTCGATCGTCGATAGTTGGTGATTTATGAATGCTAGAAGTTTGAGGGTAGGTACTGTATTTGGAGCGATCTCGATCGGGTGTTTGTTTACTACTGCTAGTCAAGCTAGTCAAGATCTAAAATTACCCAAATCTGAGACGGTTATTAATGCAGATATTAATGGTAATGGTAAGCTCGATCGAGTGGTGGCTAGTTATTTTAGTCGTCCGATTTTGGTATTAGACGATAGTCACGCCAATACTTGTAAAACAGTGCCAGGGAAATTCGTTCGCTATACAATGTATGCTGACGGACAGAAAAATGGCCGAGTTATCTTTGAAGAAAATTATGGCAGTACCCGCGCCAGTTATTGGACACATCGATTAGAAATCGGTCGAGATCTCGATGGCGATGGTCGTAAAGATTTGGTCTTTTATATGGGTGACGATACTAGCGATGAAACGACTTATTTAATCCAAAAACCCACAGGATTCAAGGCTGTATATGCGGGTTCTATGGGACTTCCTAGTTACTCGATCGATCCGCAACTAGCGTTAGTAACAACAATGAATAAAACTATGCTGGCGACGTGGGATCGATCGGCTGAAGTTTGGAAAAGTAATAAATATGGATGGGTGAAGGGAGATTGTGTCGCAATTCGCGCACAACCAAATCCTAAGTCAAAAATAGTCACATTGGGATTCGATCGAAATTTAGTAACAGTTCCCCAATCTCAACCTGTTGGCGACTGGATTGCGATCGATGATGATGGCAGAAGCGGCTGGATTAACAAAAAGTATTTGAGTTTTTCTTCGCCAGTGCGCTGGTTTAAATAACATCGGTCTTTGTTCGACGGCTGTTTCTTGATTTTTGGCTCTTCATTACTTAGTATGCTGATTTCCGCCCAGATTGATAGCTAACAAGGGATTGAGCCTAAAATCTATTATTGTTAGATTTTTCAGCCATTTTTGGCTTAGCAGTAAGGATTTCGGGTCAAAAAGCTGAGATTAGCATACCAGGTGATGAAGAGCCTGATTTTTTTGATTAGTTTGACTATTTCCATGAATCTTCTTGATTCCTTTGTATTGCGGTATTTTCCCTAATACTCGATCGATTCGCGATCGTGAGATCGAATAGATCGAGGCTGTAAAAACAGAAATATTCTCAATCACCGCCATCCAAATATTTATCGAGTAATTTGGGAATATAATCGAAGCCATCGACACCGATCGCGGGTAATAAATTCGGGCGATATTTAGTTAGGAAGCGATCGAATTCTTCGCGTCCGAGTTGTCCTTGCAAGACAATGGCTAAACTCGCACTCTGTCGCCATTCTTTGGCTCCAATTTGATGGAGTTGATACATTGCCAAGCAGCTATAAAAGACGGCAGTACCGTTTTTCTGGAGGCTGTGGTTGGCTTCGGCGAGGTAGGTGAGATTGAGTCCTTGGAGATATAAATCGCCGACAGCTTGGGCGGCTTTGGTACCTTGTTGGAGATATTCGATCGCTTTTTCGGATTGTTGGATGGTGAGATAGGCAAGTCCGAGGCTGTGATAGCAGAGGGCGAGACTTTGTTTATCGGCTAGAGTTTCGGCGAGTTTCAACCCACGATCGAGATAACCGATCTGCTGCTCGTAGATCTCTTCATCCATCCGATCGATCGCGTGTGCGGCGCGGACTTCTGAGTAGCCCAAATTTGTCAGGGCATTGGCTTCGCCGAGTTTATCGCCTGTCTGTCTGGCTAAAATTAGAGCGCGTTGGCTGTAACTAATTGCCTGAGCATAATCTTTTTGCCCGATCGAAATCCGGCTGAGGTGGTTGAGATTGGCGATTTCGCAGGGACGATCTCCAGCTTGGTTGGCAATTTCTAATGCTTCGCGATGGAGGGCAATGGCTCGATCGATCTGGCCTAAAGCTTGCTGGGAATAACCTAAAATCGTTAAGAGTCGGCCTTTTTCTTGAGTACCCGCTACCTGTTTGAGCGGTAGATCGAAGTAAGAGAGCGTATCGCGGAGCGTTTCGCCAGAGAATGCCGCAAAAATACCACCATATAAAGGGAAATTCGGACGTTGAGCAGCGGTTCGTAATACTTGCAGCGTGACTTGAAAACAGGCTTTAGCGATCGCGTCTCGATGGCTGCTATTGATGCCAGTGGCTCTACCGATGCCATTTGCCAACTCGCACCAAATCGCGGCAAACGTAATTAGCGTACTAAACGCCATCCGCTGTCCCCATTCCCGATCGTACATTTGTCCGTCGAACCAAGTTACCAGCGCAGTCTGAATGCTTTGTAAGACGATCGCCAGCTCCGTCCATTCGCCTTCATCCCCAGTCGCTTTATTGGCTATGAGGTCGGAAATAGACTGCTGAAGGCCGATTGTTTTAAATAATGACTGAATTAGCGGTTGGGAGACTTGCTTCGACCACAGCGACCAGGGGCCGTTCTCTGCGACGCCGCCAAAGCCGATTTGTTGGCCGCTTTCGTAGATCCAGCTTACCAAATGCGGTTCTAGAGCTGGGAGGAGCTTCAAGCCGCGATCGAGTCCGAGGGCTAATTGGCGCAATTGCTCGAAGTCTGCGGGTTCGAGATTGATGCTGGCGACGGACTGAAGCCGAGTAATTATGAGTTGAATTTGGGCGCGATCTAATTTCCGTTCTAGATTGGGATCGAGTGCTTGGAGCAAGAGATTGAGTCGTTCTTGTGGATCGGCGGTGACGATGCGATCGATCGTGGTATTGACTGCGGCTACAGCTTGACGTTCGTCTTGGAGGTTACCCAGAGCCGTCTGAATCCAACCTAAAGCATTGAGGCGGTGCTTTAATTTCGCTTGCTTGACTTCATCGGGTTGACTGGCGATCGATCGTTCGACGCCTTGCACCGTCTCACTCAAACAGCCTTCAAAGATTTCGCTCGTCCCCAGCTCGATCCGCTCGACTAAAATTTGGTAGATATATTCCTTCGAGATCACCTGCTTACCCGTGAGAATTCGATCGACAATATCCTCGATCGTCTGAAGATATCTGTCGCGCAGGCTCTGAGATCGATCGTCGCGGTTGGTACTCGCCCCAGCATCAGCAGAAGTCATAGTTATATATTCCGATCTCTTGCAAATGTGTTTTTTGTTATCGTATCTCTTTCCCAATTACGATGGGAAAACAAGAGACGATCGGTAAGTCGGTATAATTAGCGATTATCTTCGTTAGAGGATGTTTGAAAAGTGGGGAGGTGGGTAAAAAAGCTCACAAGAGCATAAGCTACGAATAGAAAGTAAGTAGC
>NZ_PVWO01000503.1 GCF_003003845.1 Chamaesiphon polymorphus CCALA 037
CTACATTACCCATCCACTCATCCACTCATCCACTCATCCACCCATCCACCCTTACACGATCTCCAACACCTCACCCTTGATCATCCGCTTCGCAGCGTCGAGTAGAGCTTCTTCGAGGTAGGGTTTGATGAAGTAGCCGCTGGCACCGAGTTGGGAGGCAATTTGACGGTGACGATCGCTACCGCGAGAAGTTAGCATCGCGACGGGGACTTTTTTGAGTGCGTTATCTTTTTGAATGCGCGAGAGGAATTCGAGTCCATCCATCCGTGGCATCTCGATATCGCAGAAGACGATATCGCAGGGTAGACCAGCTCTGAGCTTGTCCCAGGCTTCTTGACCGTCGCGGGCTTGTTCGACTCGGTAGCCAGCCCGTTTGAAGGTCAATGAGAGCAATTCGCGGACAGTGATCGAGTCATCGACAATCAGTACCATCGATTCGCGGACTTCGATAGTAGGAGCGGGGATACCATCCGTCCACTGAGTTGGAATATGGCGAGTCAGGGTGCCTTTGGCGAGTGCGATTAATTCCATTACGTCGGCGATTGGGACGATGCGACCATCCCCCATGACAGTGGCTCCAGCAATCCCTAGTGGCTTGGCGGCTGGCCCTTGGAGGGGTTTGATTACAATTTCTTGGTCGCCAGTAATTTTATCTACTTGGACGGCGGTGAGATTGCCATCACTGCGCAGAATCAGGATTGAAACCAGATCGCTATCGTCGTCATTAGCACTGTAGAAACTGTTCCGCGCCAGCGGACGATTGAATCCGAGCAGTTCGGAAAGCGGTGTAAATGGCATGAGTTCGTCGCGCCAGAAAATACACTGTTGACCCTCGGCATTAGTTTGGATCTGTTCGGGACTGACATCTTGAGTATCTTCAATTCCATCCATAGGAAAGGCGATATTACTCTTATTATTGATGGCAATCAGGGCTTTGGCGATACTGAGTGCCAGTGGGAGCCGGATGGTAAAGGTTGTCCCTACGCCAAGCTGCGATTCAGTCGAGATCGTACCGCGAATATCGGTGATACTGGTTTTGACCACATCCATACCCACGCCGCGTCCAGACAACTCGTCCGCCTGGTCTTTGGTAGAGAAACTAGGCAGGAACAGAAGTTCGTAGATTTCGTTTTTAGTCATTGTTGCCGCTTGTTGGGCGGTAATAATGCCTTTTTCGATCGCTTTATTTGTGACGCGTTCGGTATCGATGCCCGCACCATCATCAGAAATCGAGATAATGGTTTGGTTCCCTTGATGGAGGGCACGAATGGTAATTTTCCCTTCACTTGGTTTGCCCGCAGCCAGTCTGGCTTCGGCTGATTCGATCCCGTGCGCGATCCCGTTATTGACCATGTGGTTCAACGGATCGGTCAAGCTTTCGAGGATGACTTTATCGATGAGAGTATCGCGACCTTCAACAGTGAGGGTAATTTCTTTGCCATATTTAAGACCGTTATCCCGAACGCCACGTTGCAGCCTGTCGGCGGTTTGGGCGAAGGGCACCATCCGCGATTTTGTCAAATCTTCCTGGAGTTGTCCGGTAATCTGCCGTAATGTCCGAGTTACTTCGGTACTACCATCGACGACGAATTCGATATCCGCCGTGGATTCGCGCACTCGCACCGTCAACTCGATCATCTTTTGGGAGAGCAAGTGAATGGGCGTAAAGCGATCCATTTCTAACGGGTCGTATTCGATCGAGCCACTATTACTACTCGCAATATCTTCACCAGTGGGTAAATTTGTCGTAGCGGGTTTGGATTGCTGGCGGCTGGCAACGAGGGAATTTTCCATCAACGATCGCTCGTAGAGATCTTGCATCCGCTTGCCAACTTCGTTGAGCTTTTGGACTTCGGAGAGCAGTTTTTCGACAAACTGGCGCATCCGATTTTGATCTTGCTCTAGGGTGTTGCGATTGACTACTAGTTCCCCAACTAAGTTGTTGAGGTTGTCTAGATATTTGACCGACACCTTCATGGTTTGGTCGAATGTCCGCGATCGTTTGGCGCGGCGATCTTTTGGTTCTCGCTCTGGCTGTCGAGCGGGTGGCGCAACTGTCGGAGCGGGAGTCGCAAATAAGTTATCGAGATCGTCGAGACTGTGTACTGGAGCGGTGATGGCTGTCGATGTATCTACCAACGCATCGAGATCGTCAAAGGCAAAGGCTCCAATGGCTGCGGCACCACCGACTCCAACTGAGATGCCGAGTAGTGCATCTAAATTGTCTGTCTCTAGTAGATTTGCGGCGGGTAGCCCTAACATGCCATCCAAATCTGTCAGTTCGGTACTCGATAGCTCGGAACTGAGTTCGTCTAGATTAAAATCTAGTTCGGTACTCGATAGCTCGGAGCTAAGTTCGTCTAGATTCAAACCTAGTTCGGAAATATCTCCCAGCTCTCGATCGTTAGATCGATCGATGCTTGTAGTAGTTTCATCTAAAAGATTGAGGTCTAAATCTAATCGATCGCCAGTAACAGATGATTCGATACTCTCAGAAATATCTACAAAACTTACAGACGAAAAATCATCAACAACTGCATGATGCTCGCCTAAAAGATCGAAGTTAAAGTCCGATATATCTTCAGGTATAGATGACTCGATATTATTGAGTAAATCTAGATCTGCATCGATATCGATCGCACCTAAATTACCGAAATTATTTAGATCGAGGTCGAGATTTGAGTTTTCGTCACTAACATCGATATCTACCAATTCATAACTATCTGGCAAAATACGTTCGCTAGCGATCGCCCCGGCAGCAGGTAATTCGTTAGAATTTAATAGCTCCAGATCTAAATCTGTCAAACTATTGTCGTTCGCGGAATCTACCGATTGCTCGCCCAGGCTTTGTAGATCGCGATCGACATCAGCGAAATCGCTATTACTTGGCTCTAATTCAAAGCCTGTTAACTCGCCATCGATCGCATTGACACTTAAATCGGTATCGAGGAATAATGTATCTGAATTATTAAGACTTGGTTCTAGATTAACTTCATAAAGATTGGGTAATTCTGCTAATTCGCTCAGATTACGATCGTTAGCATCGATATTAGATTCGTTTGGATCTTCCGCGATCGACAACTCCAGATCTCGATCGACAGTACCGATTACATTCAAGTCTAATTCGGCAAAATCATTGAGGTTTTCTGACCCGATCGAGCTATCAACCCAGCTTGTTAATTCGCAGGCAAGCTGTTTCTCATTCTGAGAGGCTACGCCAACGGTTTCGATCGCAGGTGTCACTCCTCGATCGCCGTTTAATTCTTCTAAAAATAGTAGATCCGAACCTGCTGAAGGTGGTTCCTCATTGAAGGTTGCTAAAAATTCTAAATCCGAACCTGCCGAAGCTGGCTCTTCACTGAAGGTTGCTAAAAACGCTAAGTCAGCATCTTGGAAATCTGCTGATAAATTAGTTGCATCTAATTCATTTAATAAGAGTAAATCGGGATCTTCTGGTAACTTAGCTACATTTAAGTCTTCTAAGCTGGGTAGCTCTGAAGCTGCTGAAAAATTACTAGTATTGAGTTGTTCTAACGCGAGTACATCAGAAGTATGCAAAAAGCTCTCATCAGTAACTGGCATGAGATCTGAGATCGGCTCGCTGAGTGTTGCGTCCAGTTCGAGATCTGTTGGCTGTGACTGAAAATCATCGGGATGAACATCCTCGGTTGCTGCGACGATAGCTGCTTCTGGCAAGGTATTCGCGCCTAGTTCGGGATCGTTACTTTCGCTATCGTTTTCGACTAGCGGTAACTCCAATGAAGCCATTTCTTCGGGTGTAGAGACGCTCGGAAATAGATCGCTCATGGGTCGATCGAGGCTAAAATCTGGCCCAGCAATATCAGCTAAATCTTGGTTTAATGAGATCTGTGGTGGCAGTTGTGGCTCGATCGGATCGAGCAGATCTAGACCAGAAAACAGATCTTGTGGTGCTGCCAATTGTGCATCCGCCCAAAAACTGGGAAAATCAGCATCATCGATTTCTCCTAACTCGGGAGTATAGACTTACGGTTCGCTCATTTTCAGGGAGGGTCATCAGATTGTGGCCCAAGGCAAGTATAAATCTCAACTGGAAAGTTC
>NZ_PVWO01000504.1 GCF_003003845.1 Chamaesiphon polymorphus CCALA 037
ATAAAAGAGGATGCCATACTTTTTTCTCTTAAATGTGGGTGTCAGGCAGAAGCTGAGTTGACAAGCAAAATAGAGCTACAACTATTAATACGTTGGGTTGAGAATGTTGGATTCAAATGGGTAAAAAGTTGCATTCGGCATCGCTATCTTGAAAACTTGCCGTAGGGGTACGACTTCAGCCACTGTCCGCCAACCGACGTTCGCCAGCACACATAACAGGATGTTTTTTAGCTCATATCGGCAGTAACTCTCTCACCGATTACATTACAGCTTCCACAGCCGGATAATCATCTATCAAAAGGATTAAATCGAGAATCGAACGTGGTAGTATAAAAAAGCACGTAGTTCGGTGACGAGTATTGTCGATCGACTCTAAAAATACTTATCGAGTAACCAAAGTAGCTGTCGATCGCGAATTAACGATGGCGGCGGGATTGACTAGCATCAATCGTTTGGTAGCCGTTGCCGAAGCGCAGATCCGCTATCAAATCGAACCAGTTCCGCCGGGATGTCCGCAGTTACCCGCAGGCTTGCAACTGCGATCGTACCAACAGCAAGCTATTTCTAATTGGTTTAAAAATCAAGGTCGCGGCACGCTCAAAATGGCGACAGGTAGCGGTAAAACTATTACGGCTCTAGCGATCGCGCATCAACTATACCAGCAAATCGGACTGCAAGTTCTCATCGTCATCTGTCCATTCAGGCACTTAGTCAATCAATGGGGACGAGAGTGCGAAAAATTCAATCTTCAGCCGATCCTTGCCTGCGAAAGCATCCATAAATGGCAAGGCAAGTTCTCTTACCAACTCGCCAGAATTCATACCGGACACCAAAAATTCCTGACGATCGTCACTACCAATGAAACTCTAATTACCGCCGGATTTCAATCTCAGCTCAAATATTTACCCGATCGCACCTTAATTATCGGCGACGAAGTACACAACCTCGGTGCGAAAAAGCGCGAATCCAGTCTGCCCCGCAATGTCGGCTTGCGGCTCGCGCTCTCAGCCACCCCAGAACGCCACTACGACGACATCGGCACTCAAAATATCCTCGAATACTTTGGCGACATCTTACAGCCCGAATTTACCCTCAAAGACGCGATCGAACAGGGTGCCCTCGTTCACTACTTATATTATCCAATCCTCGTCGAACTGACTCCAGATGAAAGCGATCGCTACCTCCAACTCAGTCGCGCGATCGCCCGCAAACTCATCTACAATAGCCAAAATCGCGCCCCTAGCTACGACGAATTCGACACCCCAGATCTGACCCCTTTACTCATGCAACGCGCGCGCCTCGTCGGTGCGGCGGCGAATAAACTCGTCGCCCTCAAAACCCTGATGCAAGATCGCCTGGATACCAGTCATACCCTCTTCTACTGTGGCGATGGTAGCAGCGACACTTCGGCTCCGCTCAGTGCAAGCAGCACCCAACAACTCGCCGCCGTCACCCAGCTACTCGGGCAAGAACTCGGTTATCGCGTCAACACTTACACCGCAGCCACATCCATCCCCGATCGAGAACAACTCCGCCAACAGTTTGAATCTGGCGCACTCCAAGGACTAGTAGCAATCCGCTGCTTGGATGAAGGTATCGACATCCCCGCCATCAAACATGCTGTCATCCTCGCCAGCAGCACCAATCCCCGTCAATTTATCCAACGCCGAGGGCGAATTCTGCGACCGGATGTGGGTAAGGATCGGGCTACTCTATACGATATGGTCGTTTTACCACCAGAATTAGATCGGGATACTCTCGCAATCGAACGAAATTTACTCAAAAAAGAACTTATGCGCCTGATCGAATTTGCCGATCTCGCCGACAACGCCGCCGCCGCCAGAAACCAATTACTCGCACTCCAAAAACGTTACGGTTTGCTAGATATATAGAACAGAGTAAGCGCATTTCGGAAAGTAATAGAGAATACAGATTATTGAGGAGACTGATTAACAACAATACCTGAGTAAGCTCAATTACGATTTTATTGGATGTTCTCGACGTTGACGGCTCGATTATTACTATTGATGCAATAGGTACTCAAAAGAAAATCTTTCTTGACAAGACTGGATACATTTAAAAGAAACGGTACTTTAGTCACGCTTTGAACATTTAAGAGAGCGGTACTTTAGTCATGTTTTAAAAGATTTGCATATCCAACTATGGACAGATATCACCCGATTGCCAAGTCACTAAAATATTCAATTGAAGATATTTTTTAGCGATCGATAATTATTGCGATCGCCAACCAAATATTCATGCAAAACTACATTGGAACCTCAAAATGAAAAAGCATAAAATTACCTCGATTTCTCTCTTAGCTGCGATCGCGACTGTAGCAATGAGTCTGCCAGCTAGCGCGCAAGTAGGTCAAAGCTCCATCGGGCCATCGCTACAGTTCGGTAACGGTCAAGCGGCGATCGGGATCGATTCTAAGTTTGGTGTGAGCGAGAATCTATCGCTACGTCCGTTTATCTACTTCCCTAATAATGGGACTAATTTTGGTACCGCACTTACTTACGATCTGCCGTTGAGAAATACCGATAGTACAGTGCTAATTACCCCCTTTATCGGTGGTGCGCTCGATATTAATACTGGCGGTAATAATAGTTTCACAGCAGTGAGTTTGGTCGGGGGGGCCGATTTCGATCTCAACGATAGCTTGCAGTTAAAAACTTCACTGAGCGTACCATTGAGTAATAATAATCGATCGACTAGTCTGGCTGTTGGTGCTGGTTTCCGATTTTAGATCGCGATCGTTATGCCACATTTGGCAGTCGATGGGAGGGTGAGATATTCAACTGGCGATCGGTTGTTTGAGCCAGGTAAATTTGAAAATAGCTCCCCTCCCAACTGCCGAGTCTAACTCGATCGATCCGCCTTCAGCCGTAACGATCTTTTTGACAATTGCCAATCCTACCCCAATATTCTCTTGGCGATCGCGTGCGGTTAGGGTTTGAAAAATAGTATAAATGCGATCGTGATATTGAGGGTCGATCCCATCACCATCATCAGCGACTGTAAACTCATAGCAATCTTCTAGATCGATCGCGGAGATCTCCACCCGACCTACTTTGGTAGGGTGGTGGCGGATCGCATTGTCGATGAGGTGGAAAAATACCTGTTGTAGCGGCTGTTTGCGGGTATTGAAGATCGGCATCGGCGGGTGGATCTCGATCGTCATTGTCGGTGGCGGCGCAAGCGACTCCACAATCTCGGTCAGGAGAGCATCGAGATCGACACGGCTAATCGGCTTCTGCGTGCGTCCAGAGCGCGAATATTCGAGCAAGCTGTCGAGAAGTGCTTGCATCCGGTAGACGCGGTTGCGGAGCAATTGCATCTGCGATCGAGTTTCCGCCGAAAGCTGCTCTGCTAGCTCTTCTTCAATCCATTCAGAGAGGCTGGCGATCGCCCGCAAGGGGGCCTTGAGGTCGTGAGCGGTAATATAGGCAAATTGGTCGAGTTCGCGGTTACTGGCAGTTAACGAACGATTGGTAACATTCAATGCTACGTTGAGATCTACCAATTGTCTGTTGGTGGCAACGAGTCTGGCCGCTGCTTGTTGCCGTTCGGTAATATCGCGAATGATGATAATTCGGTCTTGTTGCGTTGCCACCAGTGCATCATCTGCCACTGTATTTATGGAAAATTCAATTGGAAACCAGTCGCCATTTTTGCGCTGTCCCATTGCCTGCTGGCTCTGACTACCAGACACGAATGTTTGGCTCGCATCGGCTGGGTGCAACAGCAAGCTTTGGTTTACCTCGGCTGCTGGTGCCAAGAGTTTGTGCCAATCATCGCCGATTACTTCATCGGCAGGATAGCCAAACATTCCGACTGCTGCCTGATTGAAACTTTGAATTTTGCCTCCCGCATCGACGATGGCAACCCCATCGACGACATTCGCCACGAGCGTGCGAATCAAACATTGGCTTTCGCTCAGGCGGGATTGCCGAGCGTGTAATTCTGCCGATAGCTGCTGGAGAATGCGTAAGGCGAAGAGTATTCCGAGCGCACCGACCCCACTGCCACCCCAGATAAAACTCGTGTTGAGCTGCTGTTCCTCTTGCAAGGAG
>NZ_PVWO01000505.1 GCF_003003845.1 Chamaesiphon polymorphus CCALA 037
CTGCTCTCGATCGTGATGGTTGTTAGATATTTAACAAATATGTTCGCAGTTCATACCGATGAATAGCGAAGATCGGACTAGATACAATCGAACTTAGTGCGGCTCCGGTTTGTCGCCTAAATATGCCGATAATCGCTATCCAGACAGCCACATGAAAATATTGTTAATCGTCGGTGGGTTAATTCTGGGCTATGGCCTCATGCCAGTTCGAGCGATCGCGGCAGATTTCAGTCAAATAGTCGTGTACGGAGATAGTCTCTCGGATGTGGGCAACGCTGCAGCTAAAGGGGCAACCCCGCCATCCAGCAGTCAGGGCAGGTTTTCCAACGGCAAACTCTGGATTGAATACCTTGCCGATAGATTGGGAATTGGTAGCGATCGGCGTCAGAATTTTGCCGAAGGGGGTGCAACAACTGGGACGATAAACGTCGGCCAAAAGTATATTCCTAAATTGCTGGGGATCGCCCAACAGGTAAAAAATCATCCGATTAGCGACCCCAATGCACTATATGTCATTTGGGGCGGAGCTAATGATTATTTGCGAGCCACGCCAGCAAATATACCAGATCCCAAAGTCACGATCGGTAATTTGAGCCGCGACATTGGTACTTTAATCGATCGTGGTGCCAAAAATATCTTGGTCGTCAATCTCCCCAATCTCGGCGAGCTACCTAATACCCGAAATCGGCCTACCGCCACACAGCTTACGATTTTAACTCAAGCACATAATGCTGGTTTAGCTGCCAGCATTCGGGATTTAGGGAAGCTGAATCCGCAGATTAAATTAAGTTTGGTAGATGTTAATACTGCATTCAGTCAAGCGATTGTCAATCCTCGCAGTTATGGATTTGACAATGTTACAGAAGGCTGCTTTTCGGTTGGCTGCACTACTCCCAATACCTATTTATTTTGGGATGGTATTCATCCGACGACAGCCGCACATAAGCTGATTGGGGATCTCGCCTTTCAAGCTATCTCAGATTCTACTGCCGATCGAGTTCGGGTCATTGCCTGTCAGGAACCAAATCTCTTCAATACCGTTCGACCATAAATTATTTACTAGTAGTCTACGGCATAAATCCTAGTACTATTTTGGCAAGAGTTGGGAGTTGGGAGTTGGGAGTTGGGAGTTGGGAGAGTAGAGGTAGAGTATGCGCAATGGTTGCTTTACTTATGCCGTCGAGTACTAGCTAGGTAAATCTGGAAAAACCGATTGTACTGCCGGATGTACGATCGACCCACCGCGCACATTTACCCCTTTTGCCAGATTGAGATCTAGTTCCAGAGCTTCTAAACCGCGATCGGCTAGTTTTACTACATAGGGCGCAGTACTATTATTTAAAGCTTGCGTTGCCGTCCACGGTACAGCTCCCGGCATATTCGGTACGCCATAATGTACGACTCCCGCTTCTGTATAAACGGGATTGGTATGTGAAGTGGTGCGGAGCGTCTCAATACAGCCTCCTTGATCGACGGCGACATCGACAATGACGGAACCTGGTTTCATCTGCTCGACTAGAGCCTTAGAGACGAGGATCGGCGCACGTTTGCCCAGAATTAAAACTGCGCCGATGACCAGATCCGCACTGCGGACGCAGATTTCGATATTAGCAGCATTACTATAGAGATAAGTAACGCGCGAACCAAAGATGGTTTCGAGATAGCTCAATCGATCGACATTCACATCCAGAATCGTCACCTGCGCGCCCATACCGACCGCTATTCGCGCTGCTTCAGTGCCGACAATCCCCCCACCGAGGATGGTGACTCGTCCGGGTTGGACGCCAGGGACGCCGCCGAGGAGCACACCACTACCGCCTTGTTGTTTCTCCAGAAATCTCGCGCCAAATTGTACCGATAATCTCCCGGCAATAATGCTCATTGGTGCCAGTAGGGGCAGTTTGCCATCTGGTAATTCTACTGTCTCGTAAGCGATCGCGCTGACACCAGTATCGATCAGTTGTTCGGTGAGGGCACGATTGGCGGCGAGGTGAAGATAGGTAAATAGAATTTGATTTTTTTGCAGGTATGAATATTCACTCGCGAGGGGTTCTTTGACTTTGACAACCATTTCCCGATCCCACGCAGCGGCGGCTGTGGGCACGATCTTGGCTCCAGCTTGGAGATATTCAGCATCGGTAAAGCTAGATCCGTTCCCGGCATTAGTTTCGACGTATACTTGATGTCCGCGATCGCTCAATGTCCGCACGATACTCGGAGTTAATCCGACTCGAAATTCTTGGTCTTTGGTTTCTCTGGGAATGCCAATATCCATGTTTTATGCTTGTGGTTGTCGTCTCACTTACCATCATAATAGAGAGAACACGGGTTTGAGAAAGAGTTGTAGGATACAGTGGGGAGTGGGGAGTTGGGAGTTGGGAGTGAGTAGTCGATCGTGGGCAGTGAATAGTGAATAGTGAATAGTGGATAGTGAATAGTGGATAGTGAATAGTGAATAGTGAATAGTGGATAGTGAATAGTGGATAGTGAATAGTGAATAGTGAATGGTCGATCGACCAAAATCCAAAATCCTGTCTTGTCTCGATCTAAAATCCAAAATCGAATGTCCAACTACTACTTACCCGGAATTATTGCAGGCTACTCGCAGGGTCATTTTTTGATGGCAGACGATGAAGATAGCGATCTTCAGTGGTATTCTAGCAGCGAACACGCGCTGATTCCGCTTGACGATCGCTTTCGCTATCCGACATCGCTGCGGCGTGTCATCAATCAAAACCGCTTTACGGTGAGGATTAATGGAGATTTTCGAGCGGTTGTAGCAGGTTGTGCCGATCGAGATACTACCTGGATTTCGGGCGAACTTCAAGAGATCTACTGGGAACTGTGCCAAGCGGGTTGGGCGTATAGTTTTGAAACTTGGCAAGGCAACGAACTCGCTGGTGGGATTCTGGGGATTGCCATCGGTGCTGCTTTTATCGGCGAATCGATGTTCTTTGAGATTCCCGAAGGCTCAAAAGTTGCGATGGTACACCTTGTCAATCATCTGCGCCGACAAAATTTTCAGCTATTTGATGCCCAAATGACCAATCCTCACCTCGAACGGTTTGGTGCGTATACGATCGATACCAAGGCATATCAAAACTTATTAGCAACAGCGATCGACCAAAAATGCAAATTTATACCTACGGAATATGAATCCGTAGGCATGGGATCGATCGTTAAATTAATTGATAATTGATAATTGGGCTGTGAGGGTGGGGATTTAAACCTAAAACCTAAAGCCTAAAACCTAAAACCTAAAGCCTAAAACCTAAAGCCTAAAACCTAAAGCCTACCCCGCCCGAAGTTGTTGACGATACCGAGAATGGAGCAATAAACTAACTTTGCCGAGTAACTCCTCGATCGCGATTGGTTTACCCAGAAGATCGTCAGCTCCACATTCTAGCCCCAGCGCGGCTTGAGATCGATCGAGTGCCGTAAATAGTAAGATGGGCGTCAGATCCCACTTAGAATTACTTCTAATCCTCCTGGTCATTTCGTACCCATCAATTGTGGGCATATTAATATCGAGAATAATTAGATCTGGCGGCAGGAGTTCCATAATTTGCAGCGCGATTAAGCCGTCGGTGTAAGCGATCGTCTCATATCCTGCTGACGTGAGAATTGCATCGGTTACGGATAGAATTTCCGATGAATCATCAACGATTAGAATTCTACTGGTGTTCGATCTTCCACGATTAACAACTGATTTCATTTATCAAAATTTTTACTTAATAAAAGGGATGGGGTTTAATCTAAATAGGACTAGGAGCAAGTTGGCTCCCAGCAACAGATTACAGACGGTTAATGGATGGTTAACATATGATTAACATTTGTAGCTAAATCTCACAGAGTGAGAGTTGGCTTCGTATCCGACCTTCCACCAGCAACAACTGATTTCACGGCACGGAAATTTTTTAATAAAAAATAATAAAAGGCAATTGTAATATGTAAGTTAACATCATACCCGATCCGATTCCTGCTGAATAGCGATCGGCTAAATTTTCAGATTTGTGACGGAAAGTCCGTTCGTTCTGGCAATCTGCGACGTTGTGAGAGGGAAGGAGGGGGAGAG
>NZ_PVWO01000083.1 GCF_003003845.1 Chamaesiphon polymorphus CCALA 037
CGGTCGCCCTCGAAGTCGGAAGCTCCGTCCTCGCACATGAGCGCGTAAGCGCGATTGTGCAGGGCGGGGTAGTTCACTGTACCGATCTTATCCCCGCTCCCCGCTGTCTTGATTCGCTAACCCGTCGGGAAACCCGACGAGCGCGAATCGCTCCCCGCTCCCCGCCTTCAAAAGAGCTAATATGCGAGCAATAAAAGCGATAACCCTAACCTAACTTAGCCCGAACGACTAGTGCGGTAATATTATCGTGACCGTTATATTCATTCGCAAAATCAATCAATCGATCGACTCCATCTTGGAGATTAGAATTAGCCGATAACAGTGGTGCAACATTTGTCAACCAGTAATTTTCGAGTAATTGATTATCGGTCAAACCATCCGAAGCCAAGACAATTAATGTATCTTCTTGCAGTTCAAAAAATCTAATATCGGGCGCGATATAATTGCGATCTCTAGGCCCGATCGCCTGAGTTAATTGATAAGAATCGGGACGACCGTAGGCAATATCGGGATCGACACCGCGCAAAATTTGTTGTTGTCCGACTTCATGATCGAGGGTAAGCTGGATCAACCCTTGAGTGGGAGTAATGCCATAACAGCGGGAATCACCGACATGGGCGACGGCAATATTGCGATCTTGAACCAGCACCAACACGAGTGTCGTACCCATTCTGCCACTACCCTGGGCGGCATTTTTTTGATTGATTTCAAATACAGCTTCATTTGCTGCCACGATTCCGGCCCGAATCGTTAGCTCGTCGGGAAGAATATCATCATGCCAATGGGTTGCAAAATAATTTCTGAGGATATCTACAGTCATGGAGCTGGCGATTTCGCCGCCAGCATGTCCGCCCATGCCATCGCAGAGAATATATAAACCTCTGGCAGAGATAGTTTGACCTTTGGGAGTGTCTTGCCGATCGATCCGGCTGACAACCCCAAAACAATCTTCATTGTGGTCGCGTTTTTTGCCTGTATGAGTAGCCGCCGCTTGTTCTAAATCTAGTAAATTCCGAGCTAGAGCCATTGTCGGCGCGTCCTGCGGAGAACTTAAATCTGCGGAACTGGGGGGTTGGAGCGGCGCGCTGAGTTGTTTGGGTTCTAGTTCGTAAGCAATTTGCTGAAGTCTGGCTCTAACTTCTTCGATGCGTTCGACTTCACCACTGTGAATTGCCTGTAACAAATTTACCAGCGACAATGAATGTAACTGATTTGCTTCGGCTAGGTTGAATCGATCGAATAACACTTTCCACATCTGCGCCAGATCTGCAAGCTGGAGTTGACGATCTGTCGGATCTGGGTACAGCCGTGCAAAGCAAATCCTACCATCTTCATCCAGCAGCAAATTGGCAACTTCTAATAAACTTTGGCGCATTTGCCAGGGTTCGAGAGCTACCCACAGTTTGAGCGTGGAATCGAGCCAGTAGATCCGTTGCGAAGAGGGAATGTGTGGTTCGTTCCAACTATCGATCAATTGCGGCCAAGTCGTGCGATCTTCGACGATTGTTACTGTTTTGCCATCATTCTTCCAACTATCTCGGATCGCGGGGATCGTACCGGGCAAGCTGACTTGCAGCGCGATGTATGCTTGAGCGATCTTGGGAATGCCATGGCTATTCCAAAATTGCCATTGGCGGTATATTTCTGGCGCGCGCGTGGCAATTGGGACAATCGCTCCATCGTCTGATGTTTGGTTGGCAGCATCAGCAGTCATACTATCTATGGTGACGGGTTCTTGCTCCATCAATATCTCCAACAGGGAATTACAGAAAGGTTGACGATCGATTACGCGGACTTGACTGAAATCACTCGGTTTTAAGAGCTGAATGACTACCGGATCGAGCAATCTATATTGACATTGAGGATCGAGATAGGTTGTCGGCACCAGTGGCTGAGTGTTGGTGCCAGGAGTGTCGGTGGCGGGATCTTCATCTATTGACGGGATCGCAGCCGACACGCCATTATTGATGCTGGGGACTGGTTTTGAATCGGTCGTATCCCAAGGACTAATCGCTAAATCTTCGCTAATGGGTAGCGGCGCAGCTAAACTATCGACGAGATCGTTCGCAGGTGCAGCAGGAACCGTTGGCTGGATGAGCGTTACGTTATTGGTGGCGGGAGGATCCCAAGGATTGGGGTATAGTTCGCTGTCTAGATAGCTAGTGCTGGCTGCTCTAGCTCCGGAGAGCGGGAATATCTCTTCACTATCGCTGCGGACTGGATCCGCTTCATTGGCTCTAACTCCTGCTACAGAAAAATCGTGAGTTTTGGGCAGCTCGTTGGCAGAGCCATTCTGTTCGCCGAGCGTCCCAACGGGCGAGAGAAGCGTCTCATCTACAGTTGGCTCGATAATCGCCCACCAGTAAGTACCGCTGGTTGTTTGACACTGAGGGCAACTTTCCGCATCAAATTCTACATTGTTGCCACAACTTTTACACGCATAGTGCTTGAGCGATCGACCACAATCATGACAAAAATTGTGGTGCTGCGGATTTACTGAATGACAGTAGGGACAAATAAGCATAGAGATAGATGACAACAGAGCGATTCAGGTAGATGGGAAAGCAGCCTCGCAGGTGCGGTTTGAGTTGAAATTACTATGGAGCGAGCGGTTTTCATAGGGTTGGATCTAAGCACTTCCATCACAATGAAGAGTTTCCCATATCCCAACAATTCCTCAACTAGCTACAGTCATGGCCAACCCAAATCTACGTGGGATTAAATATAGTTTGCCATGTGTCAGTCGCGGATTGATGTAATCCAAATAAAATAAATGCTCTAGTATCTATATTTCCCATTTAAGTCGATCGAATTCACAACCTGTTGGTTATTATATCGATCGTTGTCGGCTCCCGCGCGGCCAAATGTATACAGATTGACGCCTACCATCGCACAGAGCGTCTCTATCCCTGCTGTTTGCCCCATCCGCGCGCCGTAGAGCTAAAATCCGATCGGAATCTTAAGTTTATTAAATCTTGCCCCAGCACCGGATCTCGTAGCGTCTGCCGTGCAGAATCGCCGCTCTGAGCAGCCTCAAAACTTACTAATGACCTAAGTTGCTAGTTAGGAGTTATTGGTGAAGTTGGAGGATGGCGGATCGCGACCCTCTACTCTCTACTCAAAATGAGGTGTTAATTGTAGCGTTCCTAATCCCAGATCGTCATTAGATAGAGACTTGGTTTCCAGAAAGGCGATCGTTTCCCGAATGCCTGGATTGCCGCGCGCTTTACCCGTCAAGCCTTGAGCGACGAGTAGTCCGCAATAACCCTTAGTTGTCTTGCTGCGTTGATTCCACTTTTTCCGCGCTTCGATATGCACCGCACTCTCATTATAAAATTCGCCAAATAGCTGCATTTCGCCATCGGCTAGTTGGAGGATTCCCAAGTCGAAACTATCCCCAGAGATCGGATCTTCGCCGGGATTGAAACAAATGCCCTGTAACCCGCCCGCTTGCTGAATCCGTTCGATAATCTCGCGCGCTTTGGGACGTGTTGTTTGGATCGAGATAATTGGCAATCCTTCCCCGGCTGGCTTGACTTCACTCGTCTGATGGTAGCTAGCCGAGCGGCGGATGGTTTCGACTCGATCCCAAGGCATCATGCCCAAACTAATAAAAGAGTTGTCGGGAATTAAATCTTCGCGAATTTGTAGCTCCAAGGGATCGAACTCATCGCCTTCATCCATCGCCAGATGCATCTTGAGCAATTCTTGGGATAATTCCGGCAAGGTCTCGACCTTCACTGGGAGCGATTGTCCCTGGAGCGGCAGTATTGCTGGCGATAGATCGGGCGGTGGCACCTGGATCGTTTTGCTCAGCCTAGGCAGATCGTCGGCTTGGAGCTGCTGCCTGAATGCCGCTACAAACTGCCCCAGTGCGACTAGGGCTATATATGTGGCGATCGCTTCTTCCTCATACAAGAAGGGGCGCATACCCTCCATGGGATGAATATTTCCAAAGCTCGGCTCGATCTCTGTGGCTGAAAGTTCGCCCAAATCGATCGTTGCATCTGGCGCGATCGCATCAAAAGTCACAAAAATACAATCTTGCGAGAGAAAAGCTGACTCCATTTGCCCTGATTCATCTTCACTCAGAGCCATCGCCCGAAACCGTTGCAGCGACTCGACCGATCGATAGAGCAACACGCCGTATTCCATGCCGAGCATTCCCATCACCGAGACATAAAATTTCTCGATATCCCACTGATTTAATTCGATCGAGATCGCTTCATAGTCGGCTAACATCGCCCAGGGAGCCAAATCCCAAAGTTCGCGAGCGGTGGCTTTGAGCAGATCGAGATATTTACGCGGTAACTTGGGCGCGCGCGCCCCAGCCATTTCGCTAAAGCGATTGAATAACTCATCGACAATCGGCAGTTCGGGGACGTATTCGACGACGATATCCAAGTCTTGCAGTACTCCCCGGAGGTAAAATTGCAACTGGCGATCGCACACGATAATTTTTTGGGGACGCGCTGGCTGCGAGGGAGCTTGTGGTGCCTCCATCGCCTCGAGCAGTGCTCTGACAACTGCTTCGGTACCCATTGTCGAATTGACAACTTTCATCGATCGCACTACGCATTCGACCCCATCAACCCATACGATCAGTTCGCGTCTGTCGTTATCTTCTAACTCCGCATCTTCAACCAACTGCGCTACATATCGTCTGTCTCCCTCCCACACGCTAGGAACTTGAGGGAGTTGTTTGAGTCGTCGTTGAGTGGAAGGACTAATCGCCGTCATAAGCAAATTGCACCTGAAAACCTTAGCGTAAGCAAAAAAGATCGATCGCGCGCCCAGAGATCGGACGACTCATGGAGTGCCATAACCCTAAAGCGAGAGAAGATCGCGGTTCGATCGAGCCAGCGAATGCCACCCGTGCAATTCACAACTGACTGTGGGTGTCATACCCTGGAAAATTTGGAATACTATATTAGCTAGTCTAATTTTAGAGCATCCGTCATTCCGATTTTATTCGCTAATTTACAGTCAGCACCGATCGGGTCAGAGAAGTTAACATAGATTTAGGTTTAAGTTTATTTGGATCTTAGAATTTTGCGATCGCGCGTTCGTTAAGGAGTTAATCAAAAACCATGACTGAAGTAATTACACCCAAAAAGCCCAGCATCCAAATGACCGACAATGCGCTCCAGCACGTACTAGCATTGCGAGAAAAACAAGGTAAAGATCTATGCCTGCGCGTTGGCGTCCGTCAAGGTGGCTGCTCGGGCATGTCCTACGTGATGGATTTTGAAGATCCCAGTCAAATTCGGGAAGATGATGAAATTTGTGACTATGGTGGTTTTAAACTAGTCTGCGATCGCAAGAGTATGTTATATGTCTATGGACTCGTCCTCGACTACAGCGACGCGATGATCGGCGGTGGTTTTCAATTCACCAACCCCAATGCAGCGCAGAGTTGTGGTTGTGGTAAGTCTTTTGCAGTATAAAAGTTGGGAGTTGGGAGGCTGGAGTTCGCAGACTAGAGATGCTCGCAACTTAACCCTCAACTCCCAATTCCCCGCTTCCAACTCCCAACTCCCAACTCCCAACTCTCATGGCTGAAACCTTAGCTCCTGCCGAATTATTCGATAAGGCAATCAAAGACTATCAAGCTGGCGAAAGTCCCGCCAAACTAATTCCAGTATTCATCGATATTTGCAATCGATCGCCAAAATTAGATAGTGCCTGGACTTGTTTAGCTTGGTTGTACTTACTCGAAAATAAGCCACAACTGGCACTCAAAGCTGCTCAAAAATCGATGAAAATCGACCCCTTCGACGCTCAAACCCGGATCAACCTTGCCGCTGCTATGCTCGAAGTCAAGCAGTCTGGTGTGCGCGAACATATTGAAATGGCCAAAAACCTCGTCGAAGCCGCACCAGAAGTCCGCGAACAAGTGGTGTCAAATTTCCAAGATGGGTTTACCCGCAAACCCGATTGGGCAAGTCTCAAGCGCATCGAAAAGTTGATATTTGAAGACTAAAATTTCGCTGCCGATTTCAGGGCTGGTTGCGTGTTTTGAAAATATGCGTGCGGCAATGCGCTGGCGTCGCACTCAGCCACAATATATTTCCGATCTCTCGCCCCACGAGCGGTGTTATTGGCGATCGTTGCAGTCTAGCTAATTGTAACGATCGGGTGTGGCGATCGCATTATCTCCGCTCGCTTTCTAGATACCTCACTCTGGCAAACCACACATGTTACCCACTAAAACTCAATTAATCGGTCTACAAGCCGATCGATTCCGTCATCCCCTAGACTTAGAAGCAACTACTAACCTCCGCCGACTCCGTGGATTGGATCTGCTACTACGGAACTTATTAGGTGGCATGAGCGAAGACTTTTTATATCTTAATAATATTGCCGCCAGCGTCCTCATCAGCGAAAAACAACTACCTGACATTCATAAATTACTCGTCGAAGCTTGTCAGATCCTCGACTTAGAAGTTCCCCAACTTTATCTCAAACAAAATCCCGCGCCTAATGCTTACACGATGGCGATGCGGGGCAAAAAACCCTTTATTGTAGTCCATACTTCCTTAGTCGATTTACTTACCCCCGCAGAACTCCAAGCCGTCATCGCGCACGAATTGGGGCATCTCAAATGCGAACACGGCGTCTACCTGACGCTGGCAAATATCATCGTCCTCGCCACCAGTGGTTTAGTGCCTGGTATCGGTAACGCGATCGCCCAAAATCTCCAAGCGCAAATGCTACAATGGTTGCGCTGTGCCGAATTCAGTTGCGACAGAGCGGCTCTACTCGTCAGCCAAGATCCCAAAACGGTTATTTCCGTCTTAATGAAACTCTCTGGCGGTTCGCCAATTCTCGCACCACTGCTCAATGTCGATGCCTTTCTCGATCAGGCTCGCGCCTACGAAGCGATCGAGACTACTAATTTTGGCAAAATGCTAGCAGTCGCCCAAACCGAACAGCTCTCTCACCCAGTCCCCGTCTTACGTGCCAAGGAAATCGATCTGTGGTCGCAAACTGATAATTATCAGTCCTTGCTAAATAACCCTACTATGCGTTATGATAAGCAAGCTACAAATTCGGGCGGCTGGCGGAATTGGTAGACGCAGTTGACTCAAAATCATCCGCGAAAGCGTGTCGGTTCGAGTCCGACGCTGCCCATAGCTTAAATCTCGATTTAATTCCCATCGAGCATCAAAGAAACCCGACTTCTTTAAAGAAGTCGGGTTTCTTTGTGTGTAAAAGGTTTAGATATTAAGGAATTATTAGATCCCCGTCCCGCAATCTGGGGATCGCCTATAGTATCAAAGAGGTGTGGTTGCTAATGTCCAACAGCTATAGGCAAAGCGTCACAGTAGCTACTAGCCTTAGATTCGATCGACCGATCGCCATCGTAATTGTTATAGGAGAGACTACCCTGACGCTTGCGTTATGTTTGCAAATTACGATCGTCCTTTAGATTTTAGACCTGTCAAGACCACCCTCTATTAGATGGTTGTCTCACCACCGCCGCCACTATGCGTTGGTGTTTGCCGAGAGCGGACGCTTGCCTATCTCATCCGACAGAGGTTAGATCGCCCCCCTCAGTCACAAAATATATTAACTAATCTATTGGGCACATCCCGATTTTAAATGCCTATGACTAGCTTTCCTTGGCTTACCGCAATTATTTTATTTCCCATTCTTGCTTCCTTAGTAGTGCCCATCCTCCCAGATAAAGATGGGCGGACGGTTCGCTGGTATGCGCTCATCGTGGGACTGATCGATTTTGCGCTGATGGTCTATACCTTTGCCAATAACTATGACATCCATAGCGATCGATTGCAATTAGTCGAGAGTTATACCTGGATCCCTCAGCTAGACTTACGATGGTCGGTTGGGGTCGATGGTCTATCCATGCCCTTGGTAATATTAACGGGTTTTATTACGACGCTGGCCATTTTAGCAGCTTGGCCTGTGACCTTCAAACCCAAACTTTTTTACTTTTTGATGTTGCTCATGTACGGCGGACAGATTGCAGTCTTTGCCGTTCAGGATATGCTGCTATTTTTCCTAGTCTGGGAACTCGAATTGATTCCCGTGTATCTATTCCTCGCAATTTGGGGCGGGAAGAAGCGATTGTATGCTTCAACTAAATTTATCCTTTACACGGCTGGAGGCTCCTTATTTATCCTGGTTGCGGCCTTAGCGATGGGCTTTTATGGCGATACCATCAGCTTTGATATGCAGACATTGGCAGCCAAGGATTATACTCTCAAATTCCAGCTCTTCATGTATGCAGGCTTGCTGATTGCCTATGGCGTGAAACTACCCATCATTCCTCTGCATACTTGGCTCCCGGACGCTCATGGTGAGGCGACTGCACCCGTCCACATGTTATTGGCGGGAATTCTACTGAAGATGGGTGGCTATGCCCTGATTCGGATGAATGCAGGCATGTTACCCGACGCGCACGCTACTTTTGCGCCTGTCTTAATCGTGTTGGGAGTAGTAAATATTGTTTATGCCGCACTGACATCATTCGCCCAGCGAAATCTCAAACGGAAGATTGCCTACTCGTCAATTTCGCACATGGGATTTGTCTTGATTGGGATTGCCTCTTTCACCGACTTGGGTTTGAGTGGCGCACTCTTACAAATGGTTTCCCACGGCTTAATCGGCGCGAGTTTATTCTTCTTGGTAGGTTCGACATACGATCGCACTCATACGCTGATGCTAGATGAGATGGGCGGTGTCGGTCAAAAGATGAAGAAGATTTTTGCCATGTTTACTGTCTGTTCGATGGCATCCCTGGCACTACCAGGGATGAGCGGCTTTGTAGCCGAACTCATGGTATTTGTCGGCTTTGCTACCAGCGATGCCTACAATCTCCAGTTTAAAGTCATCATGACGCTGATTGCAGCAGTCGGCGTAATCCTCACCCCGATTTATCTCCTCTCTATGCTCCGGGAAATCTTCTACGGTGCCGAGAATAAAGAGTTAGTCGAACATGAGGAGTTAGTCGATGCCGAACCCAAAGAAGTGTTTATTATTGCTTGTCTGTTAGTTCCGATTATTGGCGTAGGTTTCTATCCCAAACTCTTGACTCAGATTTATGATTCGACTACTACTGCGATGACGGCACATCTGCGGGACTCCGTACCCTCGATCGCGCACAAACAGTCTAATCCAGTTGCGATCGGCAAGTTTCAACAAGCTCCAAAAATCGCTAAAACTGTTAACAGTTAATAGCTATTCCCGTTCAAAGCCTTAGCGATATCTGGAACAGAAAGCTCCCATTAGATGGGAGCTTTTTTAATATACTATTTGTAGCAGTTTAGTAATGGCAATCGGCTGATGAAAGTATATCCAAGACTCGAATTAGATATCACATTTAAGGATTTGAGTTTTAGCCTACTTTCTCGCTTCCTGTTTGTCGATCGAAAGACGATAATTGCCTCGATTCAATCTTATTGGCATACCTCTAAAGAAATTTTGGTTTCGCTGTGCGTGAGAACATCTTTCGACTTATTGCTACAATCGCTAAAATTACCTGCTGGCTCAGAGATTATGATGAGCGCGGTTAATATTACGCACATGGAAGAGATCGTGAAACAGCACGATTGCATTCCCCTATCCATCGACATCGATCTGCCAACACTCGCACCTTCAGTCGAACTGCTGGAGCGATCGATTTCTCCCCAAAGTCGGATTTTGGTAATCGCACATTTATTTGGATCGATTGTCGATCTCGCTCCCTATGTAGACTTATGCAAAAGTAACAATATTTTGCTAGTGGAAGATTGCGCTCAGGCTTTTGACGGCTGGCGATATCTCGGACATCCCGATGCCGATCTTAGCTTGTTTAGCTTCGGCCCGATTAAATCTTGTACTGCTCTAGGTGGTGCTGTTACCCTGGTGCGGGATAAAGATTTAGCCCAGAAAATGCAGAATATCGAGAGCCACTATCCTCTCAAAAGCGAACTATGGTTTGCAAACAGAACGCTTAAGTATCTTTGTTTAAAGTTTCTTTCTATTCCGCAAATATTTGGGATTTTGCTTGCTTGTCTAAAGTGTCTCAACATAGATTTAGATAGTTCGATCGGTTCTTTAACACGAGGCTTTAGCTCTGGAGATATTCAGTCTCAACTGCGCTATCGTCCACCGACAGGAATGCTCCGACTTTTGCAGCGTAGATTTGAATATCTCGATCTTTCGCGATTCGATCGACGACAACAAGCCGCTCGAAACTTTTTGAATTTATTGGATCGATCGAATTTACATCCAGGAAACAAAGCCACCCAACATTCATACTGGGTAGTACCGATTATGACTGAAAATCCACAATTGTTAATGCACAGACTCAGAGCGTCAGGTTTCGACCCCACCATGGGAGCGACCAGTTTAAAACCGATCGGATCGGGCACAAGTCAGGCCGAACGATTGATAAATAGCGTACTTTATTTACCGATTTCCCCTGCACTCCCAGCAACAGAGATCTATCGTCTCGCCCGATCGATCTCTGTTGCAGAAAATGGTAAGATTGAGAACGCTTCAACGGATTCAGCTTGCGATGAGATCGATCGACTCATTTAAATGTCAACAATTTTGAGTGATTAGACCTAATTACCATATTTTCATGTTATAATACTATACCTATGCAATCGTCGGGATGTAGCGCAGCTTGGTAGCGCACTGCTTTCGGGAAGCAGGGGTCGGAGGTTCAAATCCTCTCATCCCGATTAAGGGGAAAACAATACTAGAAAAGGGTTTCGGCAAGGTCAGGGCGACTTTGGCCGAGCTTTTTTCGTTATCCTATTGACAATGAAAGGGTGGTAAGGGGTGCTCAGACACGACAGTTTTACCCCCATTTTTAACCCTGTGAAAGTCACGATCGAATGTCTCAATTGGATATTTATTTGGAATTCCATCTCAACCAGCGATCGAGTAACACGTTCGGACAGATGAAGATTACTCCCGATCGAACTAACGCTAACACGATTTGTCCGAGACTCGCCTTTGGTTTAATTTCAGTAACAGTGAATTTGTCACCACACTTACCGAACTCAATGCCATCAATGCACCAGCGACAGAGGGACTGAGCATCGTACTCCAGCCGAACCAATACAGCACCCCTGCGGCGGAGGGAATGCCGATGAGGTTGTAAATTGCCGCCCAGAAGAGATTTTGACGAATCTTGGTGAGAGTTGCTTGGGATAATTCGATCGCGTAAACGACATCTAATAATCGATCGCGCATCAAGATAATATCGGCAACATCGATCGCGACATCGGTACCAGCATTGAGGGCGATGCCTAGATCTGCTTGAGCTAGGGCTGGTGCATCGTTAATGCCATCGCCAACCATTGCTACTCGATTGGGAATTGGAGATTGACTGGACTCAATTTGCTTACCTTCAGTGCTGCGTGTTTGTAACGATTTGACGATTCGGGCTTTATCTTGAGGGAGGACTTCAGAATAAATATCGGTGATGCCTAATTCGGCGGCGATGAGTTCGGCAACTGGTTTTCTGTCGCCCGTAAGTAAAACTACCCGCAAACCGAGTTCTTGCAACTGTTTGACTGTCTCGATCGCATCAGAGCGCAATCGATCGGTGACACCAATTAAACCGATCGTGGGATTGGTTAATTTTAGCTCTGTTGCTGGAGCGATCGCTACATACATCACGGTTTTACCCGTAAGTGTCAGCTTATCGGCTACCGCTTGCAAATCCACGCCGATTTCGATTCCGCGCGCGGTTAACCAGGGTTGATTGCCAACGATCGCCTGCACTTCTAAGCCATCTGTTAGCAACCGTGCGGCTACCCCCAATCCAGCCTCAGTATGTGCTTCAAGTACGTTGGGTAAGATGAGTTTCCGTCGTGCGGCTTCCTGTTGAATTGCTACCGCTAGCGGATGATTGGTAACACTTTCCGCCGCCGCCGCCAGCCGCAATAATTCTGTCTCGCTTATCGCATCGGTAGTAAAAATATCTGTAACTTGGGGCTTACCCAGAGTCAATGTCCCTGTTTTGTCGAATACCACAGTATCTAACTGTTGCACTGCTTCTAAGACATCGCCACCTTTAATTAATAGTCCTGCTTCGGCTCCAATCCCCGTACCGACTAAAATTGCCGTCGGCGTCGCCAAACCTAAAGCACACGGACACGCTACCACCATCACGGAGATCGCGGCTTTGAGCGGCGCGAGAGTTGAAACTGGCGGCATTAGATTGGGGTTATGAATGCCGATAAAATACCAAAATAGCCCAGTTAAAATCGCGATTGCCAATACGCCGTAAGTAAAATAGCCAGCAACGGTATCGGCTAACTTCTGCACTGGAGCCTTGCGAGTTTGAGCGGCTTCTACCAGAGCGATAATTTGCGAGAGGGTCGTATCGTCGCCCGTGCGCGTCACTTCGATCGAAATTGCCCCAGATTGATTTACCGTCCCCGCGATGACTAGATCGCCCGCTTGTTTGACGAGCGGAATTGATTCGCCCGTAATTAGCGACTCATCGATCGTCGTCTGTCCCCATCGAATCGCCCCGTCAGCAGGGATCTTTTCGCCTGGGAGTACTCGCAAATATTCGCCGACTTTGACCTGTTCTACAGGGATTTCGATGGATTGGGGACGATCGGGATTGGCACTCACCAAGCGCGCAAATGTCGGTTGCAGCGATAATAATCGATCGAACGCAGTTGCCGCGCGATGTTTTGCCTGTTGTTCTAAGGTGCGCCCCAAGGTAATAAACCCAATAATCATCACGGGTTCTTCAAAGAAGCATTCCCAGCCCAAGCTCGGCAGTAGCAGGGCGACGACGCTGGCTGTGTAAGAGGTAATTACCCCCAAACCCACTAGGGTATTCATATTGGGATTACCATGCCACAAGCTCCGCCAGCCATCCACAAGGATCGATCTACCTGGAAATGCGATCGCGAGTGTGGCTAAACCCCAATGCCACCAAAAGTTACTGAGTACCGCGCTACCGTGATGCAGGTGAGTGGTAGGTTGGGTAAAATGTCCGACGGCTGATAATACTAGGAGAACGCCAGCGGTAATTAACTGCCACAGCAGTTGTTTGGATTCTTGGGCGTATTTATCTTGCCTCTGTTGCAGTCTAATGGCGCGATCGGTTGACTCGGCAACGGTGCGCGGCTGCGCGGGAAAACCACTAGCGGTGAGTTTCGCGGCAAGTTCGCTGGCTGTGACGGTGGTTGCGGCTGTAGAGATTGCGGCTACACCAGTCAGCAGATTGACACAAGCGGATTCTACGCCTGCGTGGTTGAGGAGGTGCTTTTCGACAGCACTTACGCACCCAGAACATTTCATCCCTGCGACATCGAGGACGATCGTTGTTGTGGGTGTTTCGGTGATGGTATCTGGAGTTGAAGTACTTTCGAGCATACGGGGAATTAAGATTTCCACTCTTAATCTACAACTTTCAAAGAAAATCTGCCCTAACGCTCAAGATGACTATGAGAGGTTATTAGACTGAAGACTTTCCTCCAATGATGGATCTATCGGCACTTTTTTGAGGACATATACACCTGATAGACTATTTAAATAATCAAAATACTCGTAAACTTTTCCAATGTCCAATTGAGTAGTGACAGTGCCGTCGTCATCTCCAAAAACAACTTGATGTCCATCAAATTCTATTTCTCGAACATAATTGACGAGATCGAAAAATCCTTCAAAAATGTCATAAATAAACTCTTCTTCAGATGCCGTGCCTAAATAGGCATATTCTGGACTGCTAAATCGATGAAAGCCCTTCGTGCAGAACCAAATCTTTCCATCGCTTTTAGGTATCTTCACCAAGCTTGTAGCCAGATACATTGGTTTTGAATTTCTAGCAGATCGCAATATTTTCTTAGAAAGCATATCTTGCACCATCTTGGGAGTCTTACAACTCCAAGCACCCACATCTAAAACGCCCAGCAATCCTCGATCGCGAACACCATCCGCAGCTTTATATAGAGAAATTAATTGCTCTACCACACTCGGATCGTCGCCTTCATAATCGCAAATAATATAAGATTTATGTGCGTCTAGTGCTGCTTTGTCTGATGGCGATAGATCGGAGAAACCGATTGTCATGTCTCGCAGATGTGTAGGTACAGGTACGGGAAACCCAGTCAATTTCAATCGATGATATTCAAATTCGATCGAGGCACATAAATAATTTGATAATTGAATCGTGACATCGACCACTATCTCTGTATCTACAGATTCGATCGAGGCAATATTTTTTATTAATTGTTGCGGATCGATGACTGGTAAAAACTCAAATAATAAAGTTAGCGATAGCTGAGATTTATCTGTCTCCATAGTCATTGCAGGCTCGATCGAGTCACCTCAAAAATCCAGTCTTATTATGCCCACAATCTCATCAGATCTGACAAATTGAATGTTGTTATTTCGATCGATTTCATTAAAACAATACAGAACACATTTAAGATATGCTAGTGGGGGAGGGCGGGTTTGTTTAAATCCTGTGGTAATAGGCGAAAATCTCTAGTATAAACCCGCCCCTACAGGTTATGAATATGAATGTGCTAAATATTATGTAATTTCACGGGTTTGTAGGGGCGGGTTTATGCTAGTTAATATCGATTTTACTGTCTGATGTCGAACAAACCCGCCCTCCCTAACCAGCATCTACGATCGATCTATAAAATTCATCAAATTAATTAATTTATAAACGATTCTCGCCCCCACATTACCATCCCATTCGGCATTTCCGACTTCGCACAAATCGAAGCCAATAATCTCTCTACCGCTACGAATCACCTCGCGACATAAGCAAAAAGCTTGCTCTAATTCTAAGCCGCCAGGGACGGGAGTACCCGTATTCGGACAGAGTTTGGGATCGAGTCCATCGGCATCGAAACTAATATAAACTTTGGCTGGTAAATGGGCGATCGCTTCTTGGCAAATGCTCATCCAAGTAGCACCAGAATAGAGCTGTTGTTTGATGAGAGAATCATAATAAGCGATCGCGCGTCCTTGCGATCGCTCGATCGTATCTATTTCTACTTTAGAAACATCCCGAATTCCGACTTGCACTAATTTAGAAATCTGCGGTATTTTGAGTGCGTTAAACATAATCGAAGCATGAGAAAACTCGAAGCCTTCATAAGCATCGCGGAGATCTGAATGCGCGTCGATATGTAAGATCCCAAAATCAGTATAATGAGTTGCTAAAGCTTGCAGATAGCCCAAAGGCACACTATGATCGCCACCGATGACGCCGACTTTTTTGCCTTTGTTAATTGCTGCGTGAGTTCGATCGAATAACCAGCGATTGAGATCCTCACCCGCTCGATTTATCTCTGCTAATATGGGTGTAAGATCTGGTTCTGAGTTGAGCGATTCACCGCGTTCTAATCGATCGATAATTAAGGCTGCTTGTTGTCGATAATAGTTATTTTTTGCCAGCAAATCTGTATCGACTGGTGGCATATAAATCCCACCTTGCCACCCTTGAGGGTTATCGAAGTCATATAAGTCTAATTGCGGCGAGGCATCGAGAATCTGTTGTGGTGCTGCTGCTGTCCCCGGATTGTAAGAAACAGTAACTTCCCAAGGAACGCCAAACACGATTGTCTTGGCCGATTCTTCATCGAATGGCAAGCCAAATAAGTTACCATTGACTCTACCGACATCGCTCGGATCGTAGTTATCGAGATTAGTTGAAGGTCGATGTTCTGACATAGTTGAGTTCGATTGCCATGCGAATATTAGGGTCGATCGTCTCAAATTCTTTGTAGCGTTATTCCTAACTAAAGACGACCTGTACTCTTCCCATTATATTCCAGCCAATTGAGCCACGATCGATCGGATCGCCACACTCATGTCTAAATTTAGTTTGGTTTCCCCGATCCAAATGTAATATCAACAAAGAACAGGGGTTCAATCCACCGCTATCTCGGTGGATCGTGATTAGGCTGGATTCAAAATCCCCATTATGACAACCCAATTTTCAATTCTCTGCTTGATGACTCACGGTTCGCTCATTTTGGAGAGAGGTAGTCAAATTGGGTTAAAGTTTGACAATGAGCAAGCCTGTAACCTTAA
>NZ_PVWO01000506.1 GCF_003003845.1 Chamaesiphon polymorphus CCALA 037
ACATCACGTAATGCAACAATACAGCAGCTAGCACAACAAGAAGTCATTACCCCATTTGACTTAGAGACCACACCGTTAATCCGAGCTAGTTTACTCTTGCTATCGGCAACAGAGCAGGTGTTGTTGCTAGCCATGCACCATATTATTTCCGATGGGTGGTCGATTGGGGTGTTAATTCAAGAACTAGCAGTTCTCTATCCAGCTTTCTGTGCTGGAGCACCTTCACCGTTGCCAGAATTAGCCATTCAGTATGCCGACTTTGCACTGTGGCAGCGAAAATACCTCAGTGGTCAAATCCTTGAGGCTCAACTCAATTACTGGCAGCAACAATTGCAGGATGCACCAGAATTATTGCAGCTACCGACTGACCGACCTCGTCCTCATATCCAAACTTACCGAGGTAAATCGCAAAGCTTTCCGATAAGTATCGAGCTGAGCGATCGGTTGCAGTCCCTGTCTCGGGAGTCGGGCACAACGTTGTTCATGACTCTGGCAGCCGCGTTCTCAACTTTACTCTATCGTTACAGCGGTCAGTCCGATCTGGTGCTGGGTTCCTCGATCGCCAATCGCAATCGGCGTGAAATTGAGCCATTAATTGGCTTTTTTGTGAATGCTTTAGTCTTGAGAGTCCGGTTTGAAGACAATCCCAGTTTTGCCCAATTGCTAACTCAAGTCAGGGAGACCACACTCCAAGCCTACGAGCATCAGGATGTACCCTTCGAGCAGGTAGTTGAGGCTTTAAAGCCGCAACGGTCGCTGAGTCATTCACCACTATTTCAGGTGATGTTTGTACTCCAAAATGCACCGATGGATGACTTAGCAGTAACGGATGTGACTTTGAGTCCTTTCCATCAAGACAGCACCACTGCTAAGTTCGATCTCACACTATCGATGTCGGAAACACCTGAAGGGTTAGTGGGTGATTGGGAATACAACACCGACTTATTCGATGCTGCAACCATCGAGCGGATGGCGGGTCATTTCCACAATTTGTTGTCAGCAATTGTCTCCAATCCTCAACAACCAGTTGATGAATTACCCTTGTTGAGTCAATCAGAGCGACAGCAGTTATTGGTGGAGTGGAATCAGACAGCAAGTCAATATCCTGACGATAAATGTATCCATCACTTATTTGAGGCGCAGGTTGAGAAAACACCTGATGCTGTAGCTGTTGTCTTTGAAGATGAGCAATTAACTTACCAACAGTTGAATCAACGGGCTAATCAATTAGCTCATTACTTACAAGGTTTGGGTGTCAAACCCGAAGTCTTGGTAGGCATTTGTGTCGAACGTTCGCTGGCGATGGTGGTAGGACTGTTGGGGATTCTTAAAGCTGGTGGGGCTTATGTGCCACTAGACCCCAGCTATCCTGCCGCGCGGTTGAGTTACATGTTGACTGATGCTGGTGTGGAAGTATTGTTAACTCAACACGACATCTTGGCATCATTGCCTGCACATTCAGCACGTCTGGTGTGTTTGGATACCGATTGGGACTCAATTGCCCGCGCGAGTGATACTAATCTCTCTTCTGGTGTCGCTACAGCTAATTTGGCTTATATTATCTATACTTCTGGTTCTACTGGTCTGCCTAAGGGCGTCCAAATCGAACATCAAAATGTGGTGAGTTTGTTTGCCGCAACTCAATCTTGGTATCACTTCAACGCCAATGATGTTTGGACTAATTTTCACTCCTTTGCTTTTGACTTTTCTGTCTGGGAAATTTGGGGTGCATTGTCTTCTGGAGGACGGCTTGTCGTTGTCCCCTATTGGATTAGTCGAGATCCTGAATCCTTCTACGACTTGCTCTGCTCAGAAAATATCACCGTACTCAATCAGACTCCGTCTGCTTTCTACCAACTAATTCTCATCGCTCAATCCGAACGCCCAAAATTACAATTAAATCTACGGCTAGTTATTTTTGGCGGAGAAGCACTAGATTTCCAAAGTTTAAAACCGTGGTTCGATCGATATGGGGATAAAAGTCCTCAGTTAGTAAACATGTATGGAATCACTGAAATGACCGTGCATGTTACCTATCACGCTCTGGACGTCAGCGATTTGGACAGCATTAATAGTGTAATTGGCCGTCCAATTCCTGGGTTGAAAGTGTATATCCTTGATGACAAACTTCAACCAACACCAATTGGAATTAAAGGACAAATGTATGTTAGTGGATATGGTTTAGCCCGTGGCTATCTCAACCGTCCCGACTTGACCGCCGCGAAATTTATCTCCGATCCTTTCTCACCGGAGGATGCCACCTCTCGCCTATACAAAACGGGCGATCTAGCCCGTTACTTACCAGATGGAAATATTGAATTTCTCGGTCGCATCGATAATCAAGTTAAGATTCGGGGCTTTCGGATTGAGTTGGGTGAAATTGAAGCCGTCTTGAGTACTCATCCTCAAGTTCGACAAGCTGTGGCGATCGACACTGAGGATAGTTCTGGCAATAAACGTCTTGTTGCTTATGTAACTTTTGAGCCAAAAAATCAAGTCCGAGTGGAAAGTGAGTTGCAGTTATTGCAGATCGAACAATGGCAGCAGCTATACGAAAATGTATATAGTGAATCAGTTGAAATTGAAGGATATCAATACAACACTGTTGGGTGGAAAAGTAGTTATACAGGCCAGCAGATACCTCAAGATCAGATGCATCAATGGGTAGATTCTACAGTTGAGAGAATTCTGGAATTACAACCTCAACATGTCTTAGAGGTAGGCTGTGGTACCGGGATGTTGCTGCTCCAACTTGCGCCTCATTGCTTGACTTACTGTGGTACTGATATTTCTCAGGTAGCTTTAGATTATATCGATCGGCAAATCAATAAAATCGAAGCTGATTGTCTAGATCTAAAATTAATCAATAAACCCGCACATGATTTTACCGCCATCGAACAATACAAATTCGATACCGTTATCATCAACTCAGTCATCCAATATTTCCCGAGTATCGATTATCTAGTAGAAGTCGTAAGAGGGGCGATCGATACATTGGGGACAGGAGGTGCTATTTTTATTGGTGATATTCGTAGCTTGCCATTATTAGAAACATTTTATACAGCAACTAAATTCGAGTGTGCTTTAGATTCTACAACTGTCGCTCAACTCAAGCAAAACATCAAGAATGCTTACAACCAGGAAGAAGAATTAGTCATAGATCCAGAATTCTTCTTTGCTTTAAAACAGCATTTTCCACAAATCAAACATGTTCGAGTTCAATTAAAACCTGGCAATTACCATAACGAGCTAACCAAGTTCCGTTATGATGTCATTCTTTATGTCGGCGATACTGTTTTTGAGACGATCGAACCTGAATGGTTGAACTATCACAGTGATAATTTAAATTTAGCAGGGATCGAACAAATTCTACTAAATAAGCAGCCAGAAGCTATCGGTATTAAACATATACCAAATGCTCGTTTGCAAAAAGAAGTCGCACTGGTCAGTCTACTTGCTAACTCAGACGATCGAGAAACTATCGGTCAATTACGCAACACATTACAGCAGCAAGAACAAGTTGGCTTGGAACCAGAAAATTTATGGGGTTTGAGCGATCGATTCCCTTATACAGTAGATATTAATTGGTCTAGTACTGGTGGGAATGGTTGTTACGATGCTATCTCGATCGGGAATAAATCTAAGGTTGGTTCTGCAAGGATATTTCCTAAAGTAGAAATAAATAATGAAGTCAAAGCTTGGAGTAACTATGCCAACAATCCCTTAAAGCAGGAATCAAATCGTCATCTAGCTTCGCAGTTACATGATTTTATCGAGCAAAGGCTACCAGAATATATGGTGCCTTCGGCGATCGTCACTTTAGACTCTATCCCATTAACCCCGAACGGTAAAGTAGACCGTAAGGCATTACCGACTCCCGATGGTGAAATCTTGCGGACGCATGAATATGTAGAACCAAGTACTCCTAATGAAGAACTAATTGCCAACATCTTCGCTTCAATCTTGGGAATAGAGAGAGTGGGTATCCACGATAACTTCTTTGAATTGGGCGGACACTCGCTACTAGCCACTCAATTAATTTCACAACTGAGAGTAGCTTTTTCAATTGA
>NZ_PVWO01000507.1 GCF_003003845.1 Chamaesiphon polymorphus CCALA 037
CTATTAGCTATCCACTGTTCACTGTTCACTGTTCACTGTTCACTATTCACCCTCTCCCGATGATTACTTCAGATCAAGAACAACAAGTCAAGCTCCAATTTTTGGACGAAGCGACGGATTATTTAGATACGATCGAATCGGGACTGCTGGGACTGGGTACTGGTAAAGTCACAGGCAAGCAGTTGGACGCACTCCTGCGGGCGGCACACTCGATCAAAGGTGGTGCCGGGATGATGGGCTATACGACCCTGGCGGGTTTGGGACACCATCTGGAGGATTATTTCAAAATTATCCAGTATGGCAAGTCCGAGCCACCCGATGGCCGAGTCGAGCAATTGATGCTGGCGACGATCGATAAGTTGCGGCAAATCGTCGCGCTCAATCGTCAGGGGCAAGATGCCGATCGCGAGTGGTTGGCTACTCAAGTCGAGCCGTTGTTCGCTAGCTTACGAGAGCGATTGGGCGACTTCAATCCTGAAGACGAAGCGAATATGCTCGCCTCCGAATCTGGCGAAGACGTCCTCACCTTTTTGTTCGAGACTGAAGTCGAACGCGCAATATCACAATTAGAAATATCTATTAATAATGAGGACTCTGGCAGCTTGTATGACGAGTTGCTGATGAGTGCCGAAGATCTGGGTGGATTGGCCGAAATGGTCGAATTGCCTGCTTTCGGCAAGTTATCAGAGTCGATCCTCCATCATCTCAAGTCCCAACCCCATCAACTGCGATCGATCGCCGCACTCGCTCTAGCTGCTTGGCGACGCACTCAAGCAATGGTCTTAATCGGGCAAACAACCAATCTCCCCTGCGAGATCGAACTAGCTGGTTCGGGCATTATGGCTCTGAGCGATGCTGAGACTATTCCCGAATGGAGCGATTTTGAGGTTCAGCCACCGACAACCGATCGCGACTCACTCGACCTTCAAGATTTTGCACTGGATCCGCCAGTGACACTTGCCGATCTTGGTGGCAATACAGATATCGCTAACGAGTACGCGATGCTCTTTGAGGAGCATATGAGCGCGAACGATCTGCCGACCTTAACCGATCCCTTTGCCGATGTAGCGATTCCGAACCTACCTGCGTTCTCGACGATCACCGACAGTAGCGAGCTAGACGCATTCGAGACTAACGAGCAAAAATCGGATGGATTCAGCGGAGATCGAGCCAGCGTCGATGAAGCAAACTTTGGCACGATCGCCAATAGCATTACGATCGAAGAACTAGACACCAGCGAACAATATTCATCGATCCATACCCAAATTACGATCGTCCCCGACCCAGAAGCCGATATCGTCGATGCTTTTGAAATGCTCGATCTCAGCGGCGATCTCGGCCTCGATACCGATGCACCAGAGTTATTATCAGCTCTATCTGGCTTTTTATCAGAAGATAGTCCCACCGATATCTCATCAGCCGTATTCAAAATCAATCCTAAGCCCAAAGAAGATCGGCTCGCCCAAGAAGCAGCAGAACTACTCAGTGCCTTGGATGCCGCACCAGAAGTTATCGACGATCTCCCCCACCACAATCGGGACAAATCTGGCATCACTAGCTCCAACCCTACCGCTCCAGTTGCCGAACAAACCATTCGGGTTGCCAGCAAACAACTCGAAGAAATTGGCAACTTATTTGGCGAACTGACGATCGATCGCAATGGTTTAAATCTAAACCTCCAAGCCTTGCGTCAATTGGTGCTCAATCTTCAATCCAAAGTCAAACAGCTAGAGCAGTCCAACTTCAAACTCGCCGAAGCTTATGACATTAGCAGCAGCAGTACCAAAGCCCCAGATCCCACAGCAACTTGGATTCAGGAGGATGCTAGCCTTTCGGCCAATTTTACCAGCCAACTAGATATCCTCGAATTCGATCGGTATAGCGATTTGCACGTCCTCTCCCAGGAAGTGATGGACAATATCGTCCAAATCGAAGAACTCACCACCGACCTCGATCTCCAACTCAACGACACCGAGCGCACCAACCGCGACCTCAACCGGACGGCCAAGCAGCTCCAAACGGGCTTGACGCAGGTGCGGATGCGCCCGATCTCCGAACTGTTCAATCGCTTTCCTAGAGCGATGCGGAACCTGTCGATCGAACATGCCAAACCGATCGATCTCCAACTCAAAGGCGGTACCACTCTCGTCGAGCGCAGTATCCTCGAAGCTCTCAACGACCCGTTGATGCACCTAGTCCGCAATGCCTTCGATCATGGGATCGAAACCAGTGCCGTCCGCCGTGCTAATAATAAATCAGACATCGGCACGATCGAAATTAGTGCGACCTATCGCGGTAACCAGACCATGATTACCATCAAAGATGATGGCGGCGGCATCGACCTCGATAAAATCCGTGCCAAAGTCAAGAAAATGGGCATCGACGATCGCGAAATCGCCAAATTTAAAGACCAAGAACTGATCGATCTGATTTTTGAACCCGGCTTTAGTACCGCCGACAAGCTCACAGATCTATCTGGACGCGGTGTCGGGATGGATGTCGTCCGTACCAACATTCGCGCCCTGCGGGGGGATGTCTTTGTCGATACCAAACTCGGTAAAGGTAGTACTTTTACCATCACAGTTCCGTTCACCCTTTCTGTCGTCCGCGTCCTCATCGTCGAAGTCAATGGTCTGTGGCTGGCAATTCCTAGCAACATCGTCGAAGAAATCGTCCTCCTCGATCCCGATCGCATCATCAGTACTGCCGGACAAAAAATGCTGCAATGGGAAAACTTCACCATGCGGCTGATCGAACCCGCTCAGTACCTGCATTTACCCCCAGTTACGCCTCAAGTAGCCACCACCAATACCCCGACGATCGATCGTCCGACAGTCTTAACGATCGACCAAGGACAGGATGTAGTCGCCGTCGTCATCGATAAATTCTGGGGCGAACAAGAAGTTACCATTCGCCAACCGCAAGGTAATATTCAAATGCCGCCCGGATTTACTGGCTGTACGATTCTCGGCGATGGTCGGATCGTGCCCCTCGTCGATGCGATCGATTTGATCCGCTGGATCGATGGCGATTTTGCAGTACCCAAACCTAGCGTCAGTACTCTCGATTTCCGGACTGATGACACCAGCATAGTCACCCGTTCCGCAACTCCAGCCCAAAAACAGCGCATTCTGATTGTCGATGATTCGATCAATGTCCGTCGCTTTGTCGCCTTGACACTCGAAAAGGCTGGATACCTAGTCGAGCAAGCCAAAGACGGTCAAGAAGCGATCGAGAAACTCCAAGCTGGTCTCCAAGCACAAGCGGTTGTCTGCGATGTGGAAATGCCTCGGATGGATGGTTACGGCTTCCTCGCCACCGTCAAAGGTATCCCTCACCTCAAAAATATCCCCGTGTTAATGCTTACTTCCCGTAGTGGCGATAAACACCGCAAAATTGCGATGAATCTCGGTGCTAGTAGCTACTTCGCCAAACCATTTAAAGAACAAGAATTACTTGCTACCTTGACGGAAGTAGTAGGCAAATAACCCACTTTTGTCACTCTCTATAGGACTTTCTTCTGCCACAAGTTCTCAAGATTTCCGCATCGATTTCTGTGCGTGCCGATCGCATAAAAAAAACGCGGAGCATAATGCTCCGCGATCGCATATTCTCAAAAATTGAGAGATTCACAGTAGATATAACAAGATAAATAAGATAATCCAAATTACATCGACAAAATGCCAATAAATTTCGGCAGCTTCGACACCGAAATGATTATTTGTACCGTAATGTTCGGGTTTCATCGATCGCCATAACACCGATAAAATCAATAGTACGCCGACGGTGACGTGTAAGCCGTGAAATCCAGTCAAAACATAGAAGGTACTGGCAAACAAATTCGTTCTGAGTCCGAATTCTAAATGACTGTACTCGTACAACTGTCCGCCTAAAAAAACAATACCCATTAGAGCAGTAATCCCAAACCACAATTGCAAGCCTTTAACGTCATTCTTTTTAATCGCTGTATCGGCTTGATGGATGACTAAGCTACTGGCAATCAGGATGACTGTGTTTACACCGGGCAGCAGTAATTCGAGCTTGGGTGTGCCTGCTGG
>NZ_PVWO01000084.1 GCF_003003845.1 Chamaesiphon polymorphus CCALA 037
CTGCCTCAGACTTCAAAAAACAGATGATTGATGTCGCTCCTGTTCTTGCTTCTGTAAATGGTCTGAAATGGAAAATTTGGTCGATAGACGAAACAAACAAAGAAGCAAGTGGCTACTATTTATTTGAGAATGAAACTAAGTTAAATACTTATCTTAAGAATGTTTTTTTTGTTGGCATGGGAAATAATGCAACAGTTAGCAATATCGTAGTTAAGAAATTTGAGATTCTTGAAGAACCAACCGCAATAACGCGAGGGCCGATCGGCAAGAACTAACATTTGGGATACTGATTTGCTCCGCACAAGCACCGCCCTGAACTAGAAGTTTCTCCCGATCGATACCCCACCCACAGCCGCAGATTTACAAATCCCAGCATCGGAGCAACCCGCGATCGCTAAAACAATTCAGAATTTAGATATCAAGAAGCTTTCCGCCTGGTGCTTAAGATCGGGCTGAAGCATGACTTGACAATTAAGCAAATGCTTAAGTATTATTTAGTTAAGCATTTGCTTAATTATCTCTATGAGTCGATCGACTTCCAGTACCGATATTTTTCAAGCGATCGCCGATCCCACTCGTCGGGCGATTCTCGATCGGTTGCAGCATGGCGAGCAGCCTGTCATGCAGCTTGCCGAACCCTTTGCAATGTCTTTACCTGCCATTTCGCAACACTTGCAAATCTTATCCGCAGCGGGACTAGTCATCCAGCACCGCAGTGGACGACAGCGCATCTACCGACTCAATCCAGCATCCCTCAAGCCAGTATCGGACTGGGTAAGCCAGTACGAACAGTTTTGGGCGGCAAAACTGGATGCTTTAGAAGAGTATCTGGAGGAACAACCATGAGCCAAGAGATTGTGCTGGAAACGTTTTATCGCCATCCACCAGAGCGCGTTTGGCAGGCACTGACCGATCGCCGCGCCTTGAGTGTCTGGATGATGGACAATGATTTTGAAGCTTGCTTGGGGCACCAGTTTCAGTTTCAAAGTCGTCCGCTACCAGGGTTAAAAGTCACAATTTACTGCCAAGTGCTAGAACTGGAAGCACCAAAACGCCTAGTTTATAGCTGGAAAGAGCGTCCCTCGGATATACCATCACGAGTGATCTGGACGTTATTTCCAGTCGAGGGTGGTACCCAAGTCCGACTTCAGCATCGAGCGACAGGTTTTGTGTCGATTCCTGGATTTGGTCTGCCAACCCCCGTTGGCGTAGCCTCCCCTGTGGAGAATCGATGGCATGGGGAGATTGACTCTCGATTCACAGATCCGACAGCGATCGTACATCCCTTACAGATAGCATCTTCTACCTCAACAGACGGCTTACATCGAGCTTCAGAATTCCTACACTATCAAACCAACTGGCATTACTGGTTGCACCAAAAATTACCTGGAGTATTAACTATGAGTTCAGATCGACAATTTCTGCAAAATTTATACGATGCCTTCAACAACCGCGAGCTAGAAAAAATTATCGCGGCGATGCACCCAGACGTGAAATGGGCGAACGGGGTAGAAGGCGGTTTCGTGTATGGACGCGATGCGGTGCGCGAATACTGGACTAATCAATATAATGTGATTCAAGTGCAGCTTGAGGCTTTAGAGTTTGAGACGGACGAACATAATCGAAATGTTGTTACCGTTCATCAAATCGTCAGAGATTTGCAAGGCAATTTGCTCGCAGATATGACAGTTCAGCAAATATTTACCATTGAGAATGGTGAGATCGTGCTTTATGAAATTGGCGAAACTGAAACAATTAAAGAGATGATTCAACAGACGATAGCTTCTAATAAACAATGATCTTTCGGCGATCGTTAGTAGGGTGCGACATAGCCGTTGCTAGCTGACGATCGCGATCTGCTGTGTAGAACTCACTTAAGATCTACAGTTTCGATCGAGATGAATCTTCAAGGATCTTAGCAGCGAGCTGAGTGAAATACCCGTGTGCGGACAGAAAATTACAGCTAGTGCGATCGCACTTTTACCAGACTAAGACATAAAGTAGTCTGATAAGATGTAAACTACAGATTTTGGTACGATTTATGCCCCGAGCGTCGATCGATTCGTTTCCACCCAGGATTGTAGACTCTTTGGCGATCGCGGCGATCGCTGGCTATCAACGATATTTATCACCCTACAAGGGGTTTAGGTGCGCTCACAGGGTACTGCATCGGGGGGAATCTTGCTCGCAGTATGTCAAAAGGATGGTAAGGGAAGAAGGTTTGGGTATTGCGCTGGCGAAATCGCGGGTGCGGTTTGCCGAGTGTAAGGAAGCCAATCGGATACTCCAAGCTCGGCGAAAATTCGATCGCCTGTCGATCGAATCTGGAGAGAATGAGGAACCAGAAAATACCGATGCAGATCGATCTCCAAATCCCGATCCAACCAAGCGCAAACGCCAGTTTATCTCTAATAGCAATAGTTCGTGTAATGGCAATAATTGTAACAATTGCGGGGATTGCTGTATCGATGTGCCAGATTGCTCTGGTTGTGACACGCCTGCGCTAGATTGCAATGGTTGTGATTCCGATTGTGGAGATTGGAGTAATTGTGGCGATTGCGGTGATTGTAGCGGTTGTGGCGATTGCGGCAGTTGTAGTAATTGATGTTAATACTCGATCGAATCGATACTACTTTTATAAAGTTGGACACTATAATCTTTATGAATTAAGTGTAGTTACTGAAGTAGAATTAGAGGAAAATAGCTATGATTAGCGCAGTTGAACTACGAACATTAGCCGATTATCTCAACCTCAAATATCCGATTACACTCCATGCCGATCCAGATGGTGGCTATGTTGCAGAAATAAAAGACTTGCCAGGTTGTCTGACGCAAGGAGAGACAATCGAAGCAACACTTGAAAACATCAATGAAGCTAGAGAACTTTGGCTAGAAACAGTTTACGAGCTAGGAAAAACAATTCCATTACCAAGTGAATAGATCTAGTCACTAACTATTCGATCGAACTAACAATAGCATTTAAACAGTCGCCATCCAATTAACACATAGATCCATCTGTTCGTGCATTGTTGCAACATCCCCATGATAGCGTCGTCCATGACCTGGTAAAACCCATTCAAAATCGTACTCAGCCAATGCTTTCATTGACTTAATTTGTTCCGACCAGGAATACCAGCAAGCATCGCGGAATGCACCTAAATGTCCGAGTTGACGCCGAAAAGCGAGATGATCGCCGCTGAATAAGAACTTATTTTTATACAGTAAAACGGTGTGTCCTTTAGTATGTCCGGGGACGGGAATAATTAATAATTCTGGTGTTAATTCGATCGGGTCTACTCCCTGAAGTTTGTGTTCGACAGCTCGCGTGTCAACATTAACTTCATCCTGATGCAGAATTCGATCGCAGCCAAAATGTTCGTGAAACTTTTGATGGTCGGCAACATCATCGCGATGGGTGAGATAGAGATATTTAATGCCACCCATTGCTTCGATTTGTTTGACCAAAGGTGGGGTAAATCGCGGCGAATCTACCAGAATATTCCCATCGGGATGCTGAATTAAATAACTCGCTGCGCCATAAGAATCCTCAGCATGATAACCACAGTGGTAAACATTCTCTGCAACTAACAGCGGGATGGATGATTGAGCGGCTTTAATATCTTCGGGCTTATTAATAGTCCCGATCGAGGCCGTCGGGCAGGATAATAGTGCTTGCATCGCTTGCAATCTTTCAGCAGGATCGATCGGTTGATGATAAACTGCCGACATCTCGCCCTGTCGATCGAATACCGTCGGAGCCATCCACCGACAAGTATCGCAGTCGATACAAGTATTATCGACATATAGGTCGCCGTCGATATTTTCCGAACGTCTATTTGCTACATGTGCCATGATGTGGGTACCTGCTAGTACTTCGCAATTATCGATGACGACAATTAGTTTAATTATACCTAACCTACTTATCGATCGAAAATGGCGATGCTAAATCAAAATATTAACCCTTAAAGTTTGGGCAGGAAACACCGTCCCTACGAGTTAACACCACCAATTCTTAGCTCTACCGATCGTGGAAATAACATAGAACTGTAACGATCGATTAAACTACGGACATTCTAGTGACTCTCTAGTATCTCTCCCCGTCGTCGGATTAGTTCCTTTGGCTACCTTACATAATTTCATTTTAATATCTTTGCGAAGCATCACATCGGTAAAATCCGCACCATCGATGATTGCGCCATTAAAATTAGTCACAGAAGTAAAGGCACCGACTAAAATTGCATTAGTAAAATTGGTACGGGTAAACCTTGCCGTATCTAACAAAGCATTCGTCAAATTTGCCCCAGTCATATCTGCCGAGTCAAAGTTACCCCCAATCAAGCTGACACCCGTGAGATTGGCATTAACAAATTTGCCATTCCGCACGCTGGCTTGCGTAAATTCATAACTAGTCAAATCTTTGCCTGAAAAATCAGCATTCTCTAAAGTTGCTTTCGTAAAATCGTCTGCTAGTGCTGCTGAGGGATAAATGCTCGTCATGAGTAATGACATCACTACCAGCAATGCAGGTAACAACAAACCTGCGATCGTCCGACGAAAACTTAACTTCATTGTTATTTATTGCTAATTAATTTTAGTACCGATCGATACTTATCTTAGCATTCACTTAGCATTGCTTCCAGTCATGGCGTAACGTCGCTGTTGCTGAATTGCCAGTGGTAGCGACTGCTCGGCGATCGCGCCGATGCTCCAGGCGATATGCTCCAACTAGTATGAAGCTCCAGCTAGAGACAAATCGAGCAATTGCAATGCAGTCACATTCTCAACCCCACACAGCCTTACAACCTCTATGGATCTCAGATTCTCAACTTTAGATTTGGTAAACACTTATTTTACCTGATTGCAATTATGTTCGCTGAGATCGAGCTTTGGCATCGGGATCGATACGGAACTTTCAGATGGTAGTAATCTAGCTTTGGTGAAGATGTTTGGCGATCGATCTGCGTGAAATTACTCAATCGGGCAGTAATGACGATCGATCCGCACGGTTATCCGCACTACCTGCTATATCTTCACCGCTTGATATCAGTGAAATTACCCAATCGATCGAGTTGGGTTAGGTAGCTCAAAGATAGGTCAATAATCGATATATGCTTGGCCTTTTTGTCTGGCTCTAACTTATCTAAAAATAGGCAAATGCTGTTACTACAACTAGTTTGCTACGCAGCGAGATCGATTTAAGCAATCGATTATAGCCAGATAACGCAGACCTAAATCTGCAATTTTTTCAGACAATGTAGATTCACCAAGGCTGATGGCCGATTCGATCGAAATTAGTTAAGATCGAGAAAGAAGATCGTAACCCAATACTTCTTTTGCTAATCTAAAAATTAGTCAGTCCGCCTACGCAGACTTTGCATCACTAGCGGCGACTTTAGTCGCTAGCAGTTCTTAAACCAGAAGTATTGGATCGTAGCCGATCTTTAGCAACTTTCCGGAATCGGAACGGTTGCATTTGAATCTATTTTATTGTAGTCATTCGCACGGCAGCGAACCCAGAAAATCGGTAGTTTTAGAGGTTTAATCTATGTACGTTGTAGCCCAAGAACAGCCTCGCGAACGGGCTGAGTTTATTAGAAAGACTTACGCCCATCTAGCTGGTGCTGTTGGTGCTTTTATCGCGATCGAGACATTCCTAGTACAGTCGGGAATTGCAGAGACTTTATCTAGAGCTTTAACGGGTGGTTTCACTTGGCTGGCTGTTATAGCTGGCTTTTCGCTGTTAGGTTGGTTTTCGCGGGGATTGGCGAGTAGAGCCGATTCCGTCTCGTTGCAATATCTGGGATTGGGAATTTATGTCGTCGCCGAAGCACTGTTATTTGCGCCGCTGATCTTCATTGCCAGCCGCATGTCCGATCCCACGGTAATTCCGACAGCGGGGATTCTCACCGCCTTGATGTTTGTTGGTTTGACAGCAGTTGCCCTCACGACAGGCAAGGATTTCACCTTCTTAGGTGGCGCGCTCAAAATTGGCGGTTTCGTAGCTTTAGGATTGATTATCTGTAGCGTACTCTTCCAATTTTCGCTGGGTTTATTTTTCTCGGTGTTTATGGTGGGATTTGCGATGGCAGCAATTCTCTACGATACGTCCCAAATTATGACCCAGTTTAGCAAAGACCAATATGTGGCTGCGTCTCTGTCGCTGTTTGCCTCGGTAGCTCTACTCTTCTGGTACGTCCTCCGAATCGTGATGTCAATGTCTCGCGATTAAATCTAGATATTGAATAGTTTGATGCCCTGTCCTCTTTGAGGGCGGGGCTGTTTTGTTTTATTACGATCGCTAATGAGTCCGAATCCATCGTCGCCCTCACCCCGCCATCGCCTCTGGCTCTGGCTCCCCTCTCCCAATTTTGGGAGAGGGGCTGGGGGTGAGGGCAAACAACATTGCTTTAACCAGCGATCTCGATCGGCTGAAATACGCACATCAACCACCATAGTCTGATGTTAGGATTTGCAGTAGTGACAATTCTGTTTCAGATAGTCTAGTTATCAGTTTTGCAAATTCATGATTTGTTGTCTCAATCCTAGTTGCCAAAATCCACCCTGCGAGCCAGATCTCCAGTCTTGTCCGCAATGTGGCATTGAGTTATTGGTGCTAGAAAATCGCTACAAACCGCTCAAATCGATCGGGAGGGGTGGATTTGGCAAAACTTATTTAGCTGAAGATATCAAAAAATTTGGCGAGCAATGTGTCATCAAACAGTTTGCGCCCTATGCTGGCAACGATACGGAGAGTGAGAAACTCCGGTTTCGCGATGAAGCCAAGCAGCTCCAACGCTTGGGCGAGCATCCGCAAATCCCTGCGCTGTTGGCATTTTTTTCGGAGCGGGGTTATTTATATTTCGTCCAGCAGTATGTGGCTGGCGAAAATTTGGCGGAAGAATTGGCGCGGTGCGGTTTGTATGACGAAGCGCGGATTCGCGATTTTCTCCAAGATTTATTGGGAATATTGCACGTCGTTCACGAACAGGGCGTCATCCATCGCGATATCAAGCCGTACAATATCATGCGGCGACAGGTCGATCGAAAGCTTGTCCTCATCGATTTTGGCATCTCCAAGCAAATTGAAGCCAATCCTGCCACAGGGACGAGTATTGGCTCTTTAGGTTATTCACCATTAGAGCAATTATGGGGCGGTAAAGCTTATCCAGCCAGTGACTTATACAGTCTAGGCGTGACGGCTTTTTATTTAATGAGCGGCATCAGTCCTCACCAAATTGTCTCGCAGTTGATGGAGGAAGGTTCTCCGGCTGAAGCTAACGATTGGACTAAAAACTGGCGTAATTATATCAACCAACCGATCGATGATAATCTCGGTGCGATTTTAGATAAATTAATGCATGGCGATCGCAAACAGCGATATCAGTCCGCCGCAGACGTGCTGCGCGATTTAATGCCACATCATCCCTCACCTTTAGCCAAAACCACCCTACAGCCCTTTAAGGTTGCCTCTGCGGCTGAAAATCGATCGCCATTGCAGCAGACGAAACAACTACCAACGCCCCCAGAGCCATCCCGCTGGCGAAACATTAAACTCTATGGCGGTGTCAGTCTGGGGTTAGTCGCAGCTAGCTTGGCAATCCTGCTGGCAACTCGTCCCGCGACAACCGTCAGCGGCGATGTCAGTCGAGATTTGGGTGATGGCTCGTCCAATGCGGTGGCTTATTTAGAGCGCGGCAAGGTTCGCAGTGCGGCGGATAACTTTAAAGATGCTTTAGCCGATTTCAATCGGGCGATCGAGCTACAACCTACGGCGGAAAGCTACAACGAACGCGGACAAGTCCGCAGCAAGCTTCAAGATCGGCAGGGTGCATTAGCCGATTTTGGTGAGGCTCTCAAGCTCAAGCCTAACTGGGCTGATGTGTATTATCAACGCTCTAGTGTTTGGGAAGAACTGGGGAATCCCCAACAGGCTCTCGCCGACTTGAATGAGTCGATCCGGTGGCAAGGCGATAATAATTTAGCCTGGATCGCTAGAGGACATTTGCGCAGCAAGCAAGGCAATAAAGCCCAAGCGATGCAAGATTTTAATGCCGCCATCAAAATGGATGCGCGGAGTTCTTATGCTTACATGTCGCGCGCAGGCTTGTATGCCAGTATGAACCAACGCGAACGAGCGATCGCCGATTACGATCGGGCGATCGTGTTAGATCCTAGCAGTTATTATCAGTTTTACGAACGGGGCATTTTACATCAGGAACTCAACCACAAAGCCAAAGCTAAAGCCGATTTTGAGATGACCCTGCAATTAGCCAAAAAAGCTGGCAAGGAAAAAGACTATGCCGACGCCGCCGTGCGGCTCCAGCAGTTGCATTAATTCACCCTAAATCGATCGCCCCCGTCCGGGAAATCTGAGAAATTTGGACTATCATGTTAGATAGACATTAGCAATCTGCTCCAGCCAATCTACCACTAACATCATTTCAGAGCTAAATGGACTAGGCACGAGCATTCTCAACATGGCAGTAAGGTTTTACAAGATAATACTTGTAAAATTTCATTCGTTCGTGCTATGATTATATGTCTGACATTATGTCAATTTTTAAACGTGAGTTTTCCCAGGGCTAACTGTGGCAAATATTAAGTCTGCAATCAAACGTGTCGAAATCGCCGAGCGGAATCGGCTTCGGAATAAGTCTCATAAATCAGCAGTCCGAACGCTGATGAAGAAATACTTTACAGCCGTGGACAAACACGCGGCTGAGCCTTCAGCCGAAACGTCGGCTGAAGTCCAAAAATGTATGTCTGAAGCATATCAAAAAATCGATAAAGCCGTCCAAAAAGGCGTCTTGCATCGCAACAACGGTGCTAACAAGAAAGCTCGTCTGGCCAAAGTCCTAAAGCCTGCCTAGACTCAGGTTCTTTCTGCCAGCAGTAATTATTTAAGCTATGTCCCCGGAGGTGAGTCGTCGCCTGTGGGGTTATCGAGTCCGGGTACGCCAACGAAACCAGTTAATCTGTGCTAAATGCAGCTAATTGATACTCACGTTCATATCAACTTTGAGGCTTTCGAGGCGGATCTAGAGGCAGTGCGCGATCGCTGGCGGACGAGTGGAGTCGTACAGCTCGTACATTCTTGCGTCACGCCAGCCGAAGTTACCAAGACTAAGGAATTAGCAGATCGGTTTCCCGAACTGTTCTTTTCTGTCGGCTTACATCCTTTGGATGCAAGTTTGTGGCAGCCAGATCTCAATCGTCAAATTCGGGAAGTTGCAACCAGCGACAAGCGGGTAGTCGCCATCGGCGAAACGGGTTTGGATTTTTTCAAAGCCGACGATCGTCAGTGGCAGATCGATGTCTTTCGATCGCAGCTTCAGATCGCCAAAAATCTAGATTTACCCGTCATCATTCACTGTCGCGATGCAGCTAGTGAGATGCGTCAAGTTTGTCAAGAATTCTGGTCGGAATTCGGGCAAGTTAGAGGTGTCATGCACTGCTGGTCTGGAACTCCGATCGAAACCCAATGGTTTTTAGATTTGGGGTTCTATATTAGCTTCAGTGGCGTGGTTACTTTTAAAAATGCGACCCAGATTCAAGCTGCGGCGCAAATGGTGCCACTCGACAAGCTGCTGATCGAAACTGACTGTCCGTTCCTGGCACCCGTACCCAAACGCGGCAAGCGGAACGAACCTGCCTTTGTGAGTCATGTCGCTAGTTATCTGGCGCAGTTGCGAGGTGAAAGTTTAGAGGTACTAGCCGATGCTACGACAGCAAATGCTCGACAACTATTTAGATTACCAGTTTTGTCAGGAATAAACTAGCCATTGGCGATCGCTACATAATATTTACCATTTTTAATTCACTTACGCTACATCTTAACTTAAGCTATTTTCACTACGAAGATGCTATCTATCCCACACTCGCAACACCCGATCTTTTTCGATCGAATCCAAACAAGCACATCTTCGTCACAAGATTATCGATTGCAAGGGGAAAGTATGACTAATCATCGGATCGCTCGGTTGACGCTTAGGGATGACGAACGACAGCCGCATCGCTTAAAATACCAAACTTAAACTGCCACGACTTGGCACTGAATAACTCAAATAACCGATTGCTGTTGAGAACGCACTTACAAGAGGAATATCATGACTAGTCAGATTACTACTACCGCATCCACTTACATGCTGCCGGATTTAGTAGAAATTCAGCGTTCTAGCTTCCGGTGGTTTTTAGAAGAAGGCTTAATCGAGGAATTAGATAGCTTTTCGCCGATTACTGATTATACTGGCAAACTAGAATTGCGGTTTTTGGCGAAAAATTACAAGCTCAAGCGTCCTAAGTATGATGTAGATGAAGCCAAGCGACGCGATGCTAGCTATGCGGTGCAGATGTACGTACCGACACAGTTAATCAATAAAGAAGACAAAGGCAAAATCATCGAGCAGGATGTCTTCATCGGCGACTTACCGTTAATGACCGATCGCGGTACCTTTATTATCAACGGTGCCGAGCGGGTCATCGTCAATCAGATCGTGCGATCGCCTGGAGTTTATTATAAGTCCGAGCTAGATAAAAACGGTCGGAGAACTTATAGTGCCTCGCTGATTCCCAACCGGGGTGCGTGGTTGAAGTTTGAGACAGACAAAAATGATATCGTCTGGGTGCGGATCGATAAGACGCGCAAACTTTCGGCACAGGTATTGCTCAAAGCTCTGGGATTGACTGATAACGAAATTTTTGACTCGTTACGTCACCCCGAATTTTATCAAAAGACGATCGATAAAGAAGGCAACTTGTCGGAAGAAGAAGCCTTGATGGAGCTGTATAAAAAGCTGCGTCCGGGTGAGCCGCCTACTGTCAGTGGCGGTCAGCAGTTGCTAGACTCGCGCTTCTTCGACCCCAAACGGTACGATTTGGGTAAAGTCGGGCGGTATAAATTAAATCGCAAATTGCGCCTAACTACACCCGATGCAGTGCGCGTATTGACACCGCAAGATATCTTGTGCGCGATCGATTATCTGATCAATCTCGAATTTGATATCGGTAGCGTCGATGATATCGACCACTTAGGCAACCGTCGCGTGCGATCGGTTGGAGAGTTGCTCCAGAACCAAATTCGGGTCGGTTTGAATCGTTTAGAACGGATCATCCGCGAACGGATGACTGTATCGGAGACTAGCAGCCTAACACCAGCCAGTTTGGTCAATCCTAAACCGTTAGTTGCCGCCGTTAAAGAATTTTTCGGTTCCTCGCAACTATCCCAGTTTATGGATCAAACCAATCCGCTAGCGGAATTGACCCACAAACGCCGACTCTCAGCATTAGGCCCTGGTGGTTTGACCAGAGAACGGGCGGGTTTTGCGGTACGAGATATTCACACCTCCCACTACGGGCGGATTTGCCCGATCGAAACGCCTGAAGGCCCCAACGCGGGACTGATCGGTTCGCTGGCAACTCACGCGCGGGTAAATCAGTATGGGTTTATCGAAACTCCCTTCTTACCTGTCGAAAATGGTCGGGTTAAGCGCGAGTTAGAAGCTCAGTATATGACAGCGGATCAAGAAGACGATCTGCGGGTAGCACCTGGTGATATTACTACCGATGATGATGGTTATATCTTGGGTTCGACGATTCCCGTCCGGTATCGGCACGAATTTACCACTACGACACCCGATCAGGTGGATTATGTGGCAATTTCGCCCGTTCAGATTATTTCCGTCGCGACATCGCTAATTCCCTTCCTCGAACACGATGACGCCAACCGCGCCCTGATGGGTTCTAACATGCAGCGTCAGGCGGTACCGTTACTGCGCCCAGAACGCCCCTTAGTTGGCACGGGACTAGAAGTCCAAGCCGCTCGTGACTCTGGGATGGTCGTGGTATCGAAATTCGACGGTGTGGTCAGCTTTATCGAAGCAGAATCGATCGACGTTCGTGGCGACCACGGTCGGACTCAAAAGTATCTGCTCCAAAAATATCACCGTTCCAACCAGGATACTTGCCTCAACCAACGTCCGTTAGTTAAGATCGGCGATCGCGTAGTCGCAGGTCAAGTTCTAGCTGATGGTTCGGCCACAGAAGGCGGCGAGCTGGCTCTGGGTCAGAATATTCTGGTCGCTTATATGCCGTGGGAAGGCTACAACTATGAGGATGCGATCCTAATTAGCGAACGACTGGTCGCTCAGGATTTCTACACCAGTATCCACATCGAGAAGTTTGAAATCGAAGCGCGGCAAACCAAACTCGGCCCCGAAGAGATTACTCGCGAAATTCCGAACGTGAGTGAAGAATCGTTGCGAAATCTTGACGAAACGGGCATCATCCGTAAAGGTGCGTGGGTAACCTCTGGCGACATCCTCGTCGGTAAAGTGACTCCTAAAGGTGAATCCGATCAACCGCCAGAAGAAAAACTATTGCGCGCGATTTTCGGGAAAAAAGCCCGCGATGTCCGCGATAACTCCCTGCGGGTACCTAACGGTGAAAAAGGTCGCGTCGTTGACGTGCGGGTATTTACTCGCGAACAAGGTGACGAATTACCTCCCGGCGCAAATATGGTCGTGCGGATCTATGTAGCGCAAAAACGCAAGATCCAAGTCGGCGATAAAATGGCCGGACGTCACGGGAATAAAGGGATCGTCTCGCGGATTATGCCTGTCGAAGATATGCCCTATCTCCCCGACGGTACCGCCGTCGATATCGTCCTCAATCCCTTGGGCGTACCATCGCGGATGAACGTCGGTCAGGTATTTGAATGCTTGCTCGGTTGGGCGGGACACAACCTGAATATGCGGTTTAAGGTTACGCCATTCGATGAAATGTATGCCCCCGAAGCCTCGCGGACGACAGTTCATGGCAAGTTAAAAGCAGCGGCCAAAATGCAAGATAAACCCTGGATTTTTGACAAAAACGAGCCAGGGAAAACCACCGTTTTCGACGGACGGACAGGCGAAGCCTTCGATCGACCCGTCACGGTCGGAAAAGCGTATATGCTCAAACTAGTCCACTTAGTCGATGATAAGATCCACGCGCGCTCTACTGGCCCTTACTCCTTGGTTACCCAACAACCCCTCGGTGGTAAAGCCCAACAAGGCGGTCAACGGTTTGGAGAAATGGAAGTCTGGGCACTCGAAGCATTCGGTGCAGCGTATACCCTCCAAGAATTGCTCACCGTCAAATCTGACGATATGCAAGGCCGGAACGACGCGTTAAATGCGATCGTTAAAGGTAAATCCATCCCCAGTCCCGGTACGCCAGAATCCTTCAAGGTACTGATGCGCGAGTTACAATCCCTCGGTCTCGATATCGCCGTCCACAAAGTCGAACAGACCCCCGATGGCGATAGCCGCGACGTCGAAGTCGATCTGATGGCCGATATCAATACCCGTCGCGCCCCATCTCGCCCCACGTATGAATCCTTTGCTCGTGGAGATGATAGCGAAGAAGGTTAGGAAGTGAATAGTGGATAGTGGATAGTGAATAGAGTTGAACGCGCAGGCGCGTTTTGACACCTAGCTCTTAAAATTAACCACTAAATCTAATCCCTATCCACTATCCACTATCCACTCTACCCCCACCAGTCCCCATCACTAAGCCCTAACCCCTAAACTATGCGTCAAAAGCTAGAAACCAAGTTTGATTACGTTAAGATTGGGATTGCTTCACCCGATCGGATTCGAGAGTGGGGTTCGCGGAACTTACCCAACGGACAATTAGTTGGCGAAGTCACCAAACCAGAAACCATTAACTATCGGACATTGAAGCCGGAAATGGACGGTTTGTTCTGCGAACGGATTTTTGGCCCTGCCAAGGATTGGGAATGCCATTGTGGTAAATACAAACGGGTGCGCCATCGCGGTATCGTCTGCGAACGTTGTGGGGTCGAAGTTACCGAATCCCGCGTTCGCCGTCACCGGATGGGCTTTATTAAATTGGCTGCGCCAGTAGCTCACGTTTGGTACCTCAAGGGGATTCCCAGCTACTTGAGCATCTTGCTCGATATGCCCTTGCGAGATGTCGAACAAATCGTCTATTTCAACTCCTACGTCGTTTTGGCTGCGGGTAACGATGATACCCTCGGCTACAAACAACTGCTGACAGAAGAACAGTGGTTGGAGATCGAAGAACGGATTTATAGTGAAGATTCCGAACTCGAAGGGGTCGAAGTCGGAATTGGTGCCGAAGCCGTCCAGCGGCTCCTAGAAGACCTGCAATTGGAAGATGAGGCTGAAAAGCTCCGCGAGCAAATTAGCGAGTCTAAAGGGCAAAAACGCGCCAAGTTAATCAAACGCCTGCGGGTGATCGATAACTTCATTGCGACTGGCAGCCGTCCCGAATGGATGATCCTCAGTTACGTGCCTGTCATTCCCCCCGATTTGCGCCCGATGGTGCAACTAGATGGCGGTCGGTTTGCGACTTCGGACTTGAACGATCTCTATCGCCGCGTGATCAACCGGAATAATCGTCTGGCGAGATTGCAAGAAATCTTAGCTCCAGAAATTATCGTTCGGAACGAGAAACGGATGCTGCAAGAAGCCGTCGATGCCCTGATCGATAACGGTAGACGCGGACGCACGGTAGTGGGAGCAAATAACCGCGCCCTCAAATCCCTCTCGGACATTATCGAAGGGAAACAAGGACGCTTCCGGCAGAACTTGCTCGGTAAACGTGTCGATTATTCCGGACGTTCGGTAATTGTGGTCGGGCCAAAACTGAAAATCCATCAGTGTGGATTGCCGCGTGAAATGGCGATCGAATTATTCCAACCGTTCGTGATCCATCGGTTGATTAAAAATAACCTCGTCAATAATATTAAGGCAGCCAAGAAACTAATTCAACGGGGCGATCCAACCGTGTGGGATGTCTTAGAAGAAGTTATTGCTGGACACCCAGTAATGCTGAACCGGGCACCAACCCTTCACCGTTTGGGGATTCAAGCCTTTGAACCGATTATCGTTGAAGGTCGCGCGATTCAACTCCATCCTCTCGTCTGTCCGGCATTTAACGCCGACTTTGACGGAGACCAAATGGCCGTACACGTCCCGCTATCCTTGGAGTCTCAAGCCGAAGCGCGCTTATTGATGTTGGCGAGTAATAACATTCTCTCACCAGCAACGGGTTCGCCGATCGTCGCACCATCGCAAGATATGGTCTTGGGTTGTTATTATTTAACCGCACGCAACCCAGCACTAGCAGAAACCGATCGCTATTTTGCCAACTTGGACGATGCCGTCCGCGCCTACGATCGCGGCGAGCTGAATATCCATAGCTTTATTTGGGTCAGATACGATGGTTTAATGGAGTCCGACGATGAAGAAAAAGATCCGCTAGAAACGATCGACAATGGCGACGGTACGACCACCAGACTCTATAAATACCGACGCATTCGCGAAACCAGCACGGGTGAACTAATCTCTCAATATATCTACACCACCCCAGGACGGATTATTTACAACAAGACCATTCAGGAAGTCCTTTCAGTGTAGAGAGTTGGGAGTTGGGAGTTCGGAGTGAATGTACCACCTACGGTGGTAATCAGTTTAGAGGATGAGGCAACGTAGATTGCTGCCAAATCTCCCAACTCCCAACTCCTAACTCTCCCAACTCCTAACTCTCCCAACTCCCAACTCCCAACTCCCAACTCCTAAATCATGAGCGAAAAAGAGAGAAAGCCGATCGTTTTTAACAACCGGATGGTTGATAAAGGTCAGTTGAAAAAGCTGATTACTTGGTCGTTCCGGCATTATGGTACCGCGCGGACAGCGCAGATGGCGGACAAACTCAAGGAATTGGGTTTCCGATTTGCGACTAGAGCCGGGGTATCGATCAGTATCGACGATCTGAAGATTCCGCCGATCAAAAAGGAAATGCTCGAAGCCGCCGAAAATACGATCGACGAAACCGAAGCTAAATACACGCGCGGCGAGATTACCGAAGTCGAGCGGTTCCAAAAAGTAATCGATACTTGGAACATCACTTCCGAAAGTCTCAAAGATCAAGTTGTCGTCAACTTTAGAGAAAATTATCCGCTTAACTCCGTCTACATGATGTCATTTTCGGGAGCGCGGGG
>NZ_PVWO01000508.1 GCF_003003845.1 Chamaesiphon polymorphus CCALA 037
CTCTGGGGAAATTTTGCGTGCCCAGATGCGAAATAATCGATTTCATGCCATTATGTCCGCCAGCGGAACCCGACAATCGCAATCTAATTTTACCTAGTGGTAAATCGAGATCGTCATAGACGACTAATACCGACTCTGGCGATAGTTTAAACCAATCTAAAGTCGCCCGCACTGACTGCCCCGAAAGGTTCATAAAAGTCTGCGGTTTGAGCATTCTAATTTTGGCATTATGGTTGCCGAATCCTTCACCATAAATGCCTTGAAATTGTTTGCGATCGGCTAAACTAATCTGCCATCTTTTGGCGAGACTATCTAACTGATCGAATCCAATATTATGCCTAGTTTGTGCGTATTTATTACCAGGATTTCCCAGTCCGACAATTAGCTGGGGAATTACCAATTCATCACTCATGCGATCGATTTTAAGGGTGGATGGGTGGATGGGTGGTTTCATATCCCCGACTTCTTTGAGAAGTCGGGGATATGTTTTAGTGTTGGAATGAAGCCAATATCCCGCAAAGGTGCGATCGCAAGTTAAGCACTCAGTTCGGGAGTTGAATTTGCTGCTAATTTTTCAGCATCCAATCTACGTTTGCGAGCATATAGTTGAATCGTTGCCGCCATCAAGACGACCAATCCGACAATTAGATAACCAGTGATATCGGTCGGTAAATTGTTTTTAAAAATTGCCAATAGGACGATCGCGACTAAAAATAGCGTTGGTAATTCATTAAGTCCACGTAACTGTTGACTGCTCCATTTACACTCATCTACAGCCAGTTTTTTCATCAAGATCTTACAGTAATGATGATAACCGATTAATAGCAGCACCAAACCAAGTTTGACGTGCAACCAAGTTTGATGAATGATGCCTGGTTCTGTCGAAATAATCCCGATCGCCATCGCGATCGTCACTAGCATTCCTGGCGTAGTAATAATACTATAGAGCCGTTTTTCCATGATCTGATACTGCTCTTTGAGAATGCTCCGAGCTGGTTCCGGCTTCTCATTTGCTTCGACATGATAGATAAATAATCGAACTAAATAAAATAAGCCTGCAAACCAGACTGTAAAACCAATAATATGAAAAGATTTAAACCACTGATATGCCATAGGAGGAGCGAATAGGGGATAGGCGTTAGGCTTTAGGCTTTAGGCTTTAGGCTTTAGGCTTTAGGAATTGGGATTAGCGATTATTAAAGTGTCAACGTTGGCGGAGCCTCTCAGAATGAGAATCGACTCTAGGCTAATTACCCTGTATCCAGGTTAGGCAAAAAGGTTAACGCTTGCCATGGCGATCGAGAGAAGCTTAATATTCTGCAATATCTACAAAACCGACTCCCGACTCTCGAAACCCCCAACATCTTGATTTTCGGAGGAGAATTAGTGCCGTCAAATCGAGCCAACAACCGCATCTAACGCACAAGTTAGCTAGAAACATCATTACAGGTAGTTGCATAGGCTTAGGGGCTAGTTTTGTGCCTGTCGATCGCGCGATTCTCATTCTGAGAGGCTCCGCCAACGCCATCCCTTTACAGATGCTGCTGTGGGGAGAGACAATATAAGGTAGCAATTTGGACTACCGATCGCCTACTACCTTCGATCGCCGATATTTTTTTCCCTTCATCTCCACCCCATCACATGAGTTCTATTGTTGAAATCTTATCGGCTGATGAAATTCGCAGAACAATCGTGAGATTGGCGTCCGAAATCGACGAACGCTGTCGAGATTTATCGCAGGTTGTCTTAGTGGGAATTCAGACTAAAGGCGTTCCCTTTGCCAAAATGTTGGCCAAACAGATCGAAATTTTAGAAGGTGTCAAAGTTCCGGTGGGGACTCTAGATATTACATTCTACCGCGACGATCTCGATTCGATCGCCGTCCGCACGCCTGGAAAAACAGATATTCCAGTCGATTTAAATGGTAAAACGGTAGTTTTAGTAGATGATGTAATCTATCAAGGACGAACGATTCGGGCTGCTTTAAATGCAATTAATGAGTATGGTAGACCCAAGCATATTTTACTAGTAGTGCTGGTCGATCGCGGTCATCGACAAGTACCGATTCATCCCGATTTTATTGGCAAAACATTACCCACCGCACGCGAAGAACAAGTCAAAGTCTACTTCCAAGAAAACGACGGACGCGATGCTGTAGAACTAACGCGGGTAGCCGCTAGTTAAATTATAGCAGTCGCTCAGCTTGTTAAGACACACCCTGTTAAGACACACCCCCGACTTCTCGAAGAAGTCGGGGGTGTAGCAGTAATGGTCGAATATCAATTATTAATTATCAACTAACCAGCATGGTAATAATGCCCTGCTGTCCGACTAATATTTCTCTAATTAAACTGATAATTCCCACCCAAACGATCGGGGTAATATCGACACCACCGATGGGGGGAATTAGTTTGCGAGAAGGAGCCAAAAAAGGTTCCGTCGGCGCAATTACTAGGCTGAATGGCATTTTTTGACTTTCTACTTGCGGATACCAAGTGAGGACGATCCGAATGATAAATAAAAATGTCATCACTACCAACAGCAAGCTAATACCGATATTCAGGATGTTTAGTAATTGAAGATTATTAGCAGTCATTTGGATTGTGGATTTTGGATTGCGGCTCTCGCTCGTCGGGTTTCCCGACGGTTTAGAGAGCCAAGACAGCGGATTGCGGATGCGAGCTTTTGTCTTGTCTGGCTACTCGATATGCTTACACCATCGAGAAACCAGACTATTACAGAAGTGGAATCCTACCCTTATTCTAAGCAAATACTCGGTGTTGAAGCGAAGGCATTTGAGCGCGAGCGCGTGCTAGCCGCTGGGGACTGATTTCGGCGATCGCAACGCCAGGTAAATCGCCAGCATCGGCAAGAATTACCCCCCAAGGGTCGATAATCATTGCATGTCCGTGCGTCTGGCGCATGGCGTAGTGGGTGCCAGTCTGTGCTGGAGCGATCGCATAACAAGTATTTTCGATCGCCCGTGCTTGTAATAATACTTGCCAGTGATCTTTGCCTGTGTATGCGGTAAAAGCCGCAGGTACGAACAAGACATCCGCGCCTAACTTAGACAAATGGCGGTATAACTCTGGAAAGCGCACGTCATAGCAGACTGATAAACCGATCCCGCCTAATTGCTCCGAGTGATAGACATCAGGTAGCTTTACCCCCGCCATTACCGTTCTCGATTCGCGATAGGTATTGCCATCGGGGAGATCCACATCAAATAGATGCGCCTTCTCATATCTGCTGAGTTCTTCGCCGCTGGGGCCGACTAGCAGTGCGGTATTATAAACTTTGCCCTCTTTACCGACGGGCACGGGAAAGCCACCACCAACCAGGGTGACTTGAAATTTTTGGGCGGCAGTTTTGAGAAATTTTTCTGTTTTGGTGGCGATCGTTCCGGCCTGCTCGATCTTTTCCTCTTCAGTACCCAAAAAGGCGAAGTTTTCGGGCAGACTGACTAACTCAGCACCTCGCCGCACGGCCAATTCGATTAATTCTTCTGCCTGAGCTAGATTTTTATCTAGATCTGGGAGGCTGGTCATTTGGACGGCAGCAGCGAGGTAGGATTTCATGAGTGTGGCAAGTAGTGAGGTGAATTAGATAGCATGGATGTTGACTAGTCACGATCGACTAGCCATTCATCCTAGATAATTTTGGTAAATCTGAGGCCAAAGAACAGACCCATGGCAATTCCAAACATGATCCCGATAAAACCCAGATAAGCGACCGCGCCAGACATAAATTTATCCTCGATAAGAACTATTCAACTACCATTAAATCACTGACTGGATCCTAGAGTATAGAGGTCGGCAGATTCTCCTTGAAAATCAGCCATACTGCTACTCGTTGGTACAGCCGCTATGAAAGAGAATCGGATCGTTGCCGGATCCATCTACAATTTAAACTAGAGATGGGGAGTATGGGCTAAAATCGGCACAAAAATCTTTGAGAGTAGGCTTTAGGTTTTAGGTTTTAGGCTTTAGGTTTTAGGCTTCAGGGGATAGGGAATAGGATACGCACTCACCCACCCATCCACCCATCCACC
>NZ_PVWO01000509.1 GCF_003003845.1 Chamaesiphon polymorphus CCALA 037
TGTTTTGGCGCATCTGATAATTTGTCTCCAAAATTGCTGTTGCTACAGATCGATAATCTAGGATAGCTCGTTATGCACTAGTACACCCTACCTGTTATGGTTTATTCGACAGCCGCTAGGTAATACCAAATCCACTTCACAAACCCTTCTTTTGCTGGCCCTCACCCCGCCAGATCCTGCGGCTCTGGCTCCCCTCTCCCAAGCTTGGGAGAGGGGTTGGGGGTGAGGGCAAGGTTAGTGGGTTTTATAAACCGGATTTGGTATAACACACTTGCGCGATCGAAATTTGCTGTAATTAATTATCCTCGACGAACGTGTCCTCACCTTCATCGAAGTTTTCATGTGCTTGAGCGTTGAGCATCCGGTTCTCGTAGCGGCGGTTGCGGCGGTTGCCTTTGGCGGTAGTCGCGCGTTTGCTCGATCTTTTGTCGCGAACGAGACTGTGTAAATCGGGAGCATCGGTAATGTCGCTCAGGCTATCGTTATAAGTCCGTTTCATTGCTGTGGCGATCGTTCGATAGGTAATTTACATAACTTAACTTAAAAATTGCCAGTTGACGAGCTAAGGCGATCATCGCTAGAGCGATTCTTCTGTACTAAAACTGCCCGTACTAGCAGCAATATTAAACTTGGCATTATATCCCCGACTGTCTTAAGCACCTTGGCAGTTGCTATATCTGTGCAAATACTTTGCTGGCAAAATTTCAGTATCCCAGTTTTCCCCGGTCTCAAAACAGCCCGAATCATCTCCCTGCTTCACCATGTATGGATTCATATCAAAATACTTATAGAGTTTATCCGATATTCTGTTAGAAAATTCATAGCGATCCTCTATACATAGAGAAATAGATGAGATAAGCTTAGTTATTAACGGACTAAATCTATGGATCGATTAATGGAATCGGTTAATAAGCCATCGATCGAAATGATTTCATAGTAAAAATTCTATCGTTCGTAAATATCTAACTCTATCGACTTCAGTAACTCTCAAAGCACGGGCGACGAACTATTAAATATACATTCAAAAAGGAATTATATGGAACACCTAGTCAGCCAAATTTCTCGCCGTAAATTCATCCTGACCGCTGGCGCAACCGCAATGCTAGGATTGGGATTAAAGGGCTGTAGCACTGCTCAAAACCAATCTGCAACAATTCAAATGGCAAATGTAAATGCGGGTAGTAGTGGGAATGAAACGACAAAAGCCAGAATTGGGTTTATCGGTCAAACCGATGCCGCTCCGTTAGTAATTGCTAAGGTCAAAGAATTGTTCGCCAAACATGGCGTACCGGACGTAGAACTAGTTAAACAACCTTCTTGGGGTGTAACTAGAGATAATCTCCAAATTGGCTCGGCTGGGGGCGGTTTGGATGGAGCAATGGTGTTGAGTCCGATGCCTTATCACATCAGTATGGGCACGATTACTGTTAATAATAAAAAGCTACCGATGTATCTGGTAGCGCGGTTGAATACTGGCGGACAAGGCATATCTGTAAGCAACCGTTATCAAGATGCAAATGTTGCTTTAGATGCTTCTAAAATTAAAGAAAGAGTAGAGCGCGAACGAGCGGCTGGCAATTATCTACGATTTGCCCATACTTTTAAAGGTGGTAATAGCGATTTAATATTGCGTTATTGGTTGGCTGCTGGTGGTATCGATCCGAATAAAGATGTGATTAGTTTGGTGGTACCTGGTTCGCAATTAGTCCCGAATATTAAGGTCAATAATATCGATGGTTTTTGTGTGGGCGATCCTTGGCATGTAAGATTAATTAACCAAAGGCTCGGTTATACAGCATTAGTAACGAATGAGTTTTGGCAAGATCATCCCGAAAAAGCTCTGAGTTTTCGGAGTGATTGGGTAGATCGTCATCCGAATGCAACTAAATCGATCGTCAAGGCTTTGATAGAGGCGCAACAATGGTGCGACAAGCCAGAAAATCGCATCCAAATGGCCCAAATTATCTCCGATCCGGAATGGGCAAGAGTACCAGTTAAAGATGTCAAAGATCGACTGACTGGCAGAATTTATTACGGTAATAATCGCCCAGTTGTCGAAAATAGTCCGAACATTATGCGCTATTGGGACAACAATGCTAGCTACCCATTTAAGAGTCACGATCTGTGGTTCTTGACTGAAAATATGCGCTGGGGACAAATTTCGACAAATACCGATATGAAACAAATAATCGATCGAGTCAATCGAGAAGATATCTGGCGCGCGGCGGCGAAGGAATTGAATCTAGCAGCAGCACAGATTCCTACGGAGACTTCGCGAGGGGTGGAAACATTCTTTGATGGAGTGAAGTTCGATCCGGCTAATCCGACAGCTTATTTAAATAGCTTACAAATCAAACAAGCGTAATTCTCACGCTTTAGCATTACATTATTCAATCTTTACTTGTAATCTAGGAGAACTCAGTCATGGCAAGAGCGATCGTTCGTCCCCAAGCTAGCACTTTAGATCGACTATTAAGTAACCGGAAAACACGCAAAGTAATTGCTCCACTCATTGCTATCTCAGGAATTTTAATTATTTGGCAGTTATTAACATTAAGTCCCGATGCCAATTTACCCAGTCCGATCAAAGTAGTCGAACAAACTTGGGAATTAATTGTCAATCCGTTTTTTGATAAAGGTGCGACTAATAAAGGACTCTTTTGGCAGATTTGGGCGAGCGTCCAGCGGGTACTGCAAGGGTTTACCCTCGCCGCGATCGTGGGAGTCTCGATCGGGATTATTATCGGTACTAACGAATTCTTATTCGATGCTTTCGATCCAATTTTCCAGATTTTACGGACGATTCCCCCTTTGGCTTGGTTGCCGATCGCGCTAGCTACTTTTCAACAATCCAATCCTTCAGCTATCTTCGTCATCTTTATTACTTCGATTTGGCCGATTATTCTGAATACGATCGCAGGCGTTCAACAGATTCCGCAAGATTATGTCAACGTTTCTAAGGTCTTGCAGTTATCGAGAAAAGAATACTTCTTTGATGTTGTTTTTCCCGCAACCGTTCCTTATATTTTCACTGGTTTGAGAATTGGTGTCGGTTTATCTTGGTTGGCGATCGTGGCTGCCGAAATGTTAATTGGTGGTGTCGGGATTGGCTTCTTTATCTGGGATGCTTGGAATGCTGCCAATATCAGTCAGATTATTATCGCCCTCATCTATGTCGGAGTAGTTGGGTTGTTGTTAGATAAATCGATCGCGTTTATTGCAACAAAGGTTGTTCCTGACGAACAAAAGTAAGGGATCGATCGCGACTACGATCTTGGGTAGCAAGGAATAAACTATATCGATCGTCTTGAGGACACGAACGTGAATATACTACCAATAAATTCATCTAAAAAACCCAGGCTCAATTCAGCTTTTACGCGATTGATGTCCGTTCACTGGTGGATGGCTGGCTGTTACCTAATTTTGTTTGTCGTCGGTACCTGGATGGCTCAGTTAGAAAGAACCCCCTTTCGGAATATGCTTTACGATTTCCATAAATCGATCGGGGTGTTGATAATGGCACTGTTAACCTGGCGCATTCTCACATTGCTACAGGTATGGGGGAAAAAGTATGCCAAGAAGTCGCCCAAATATTCACCTCAATGGCTCCGGAACTTTGTTTTGCATTCCTTCATGTACGTATTTATGTGGGTAGTGCCGATCTCTGGATTCTTTTTCTCCAATTCCTTTCGATCGAATAATGTCAAGTTTTTCGGATTGGTACTACCAGACTTTTTCCTATAAAATGAAGCCATGGTTGAGGTTGGCAGATCGCTACATTTCTGGCTATCTTACACCTTTCTAGTCCTAATCCTGTTGCATACGATCGTGCAATGGAAAGTTGTTAAAGCAAATTGGCGGCGGTTTGCAGGATTTATCAAAACAAAGCTTTCTTCGTGAAGCTCGGTAGAGCTGCCCACCATATAAGTTTCAGCATAGACTTTTACCCCACCCCAGCCCTCCCCTTATAAAGAGCTATCCATTACCCACAGATTAATAACCCAAAGTGGTAGTACTAATGCGAAGCGCGCTACGCTTCTTACTATTTG
>NZ_PVWO01000085.1 GCF_003003845.1 Chamaesiphon polymorphus CCALA 037
GTCGGGTAAGACTGTCTACGATGCAGATGTCTACGGACGGATTTATGATGCGGATAACAATAATGTCCTGCCAAATCGCGGACGCGTGGGTTTAATCGAGCAGGTACCGCCAGGAATTAATGATTTTGAGATGCGAATTACGGTGCCAGAAAGCGCGCGGCAACCACTGCAATTGAAAAAGTTCAAAGCTTCTGGTTTCGCCAGCAAAATTAGACAGTAATACCAGTTATCGCGATCGAACATATAGATCGATATTTAAACGGTCGATAGTTTTGGAGCCTAAATTATGACTACAACCTCACCGAAAACAATCCCATTACTCGAAAATGGTGACAGACTGACTCGCCATGAATTTGAACGGCGTTATACTGCCATGCCTTATCAAAAAAAAGGCGGTAATAAAGCCGAATTAATTGAAGGAATTGTATACATGGCATCACCGTTACGCTTTGAATCTCATGCCAAACCTCATAGCAATATTATTGGCTGGTTGTGGAACTATTCAATAATTACCACAGAAGAGGTAATGCTAGGCATAGAGCCAACAGTAAGGCTCGATCTGGATAATGAATATCAACCGGATGCAGTGATGTTTATTCCAGGTAGAGGGGCGAGAATTACCGAGGACGATTATATCGAAGGTTCTCCGGAACTAGTTGTCGAAATTGCTGCTAGTACTGTCTCGATCGATCTTCACGATAAGAAAGCCGCTTATCGTCGAAATGGAGTGCAAGAGTATATTGTCTGGCGCACTTTAGATCGAGAAATCGATTGGTTTAGTCTTCAAGATGGTGAATACATCCGGCTGGAACCAGGTAGAAATGGCATAATTGAAAGTCAAGTTTTTTCTGGGTTGTGGTTGGCAGTTGAAGCAATGCTATCTGGCTCGATGATGGATGTTTTGTCTGCATTGAGATAGGGATTAATAGTTTAAGTCGTTGGCTCGATCGCTGCAACCACTACCCGATCGAGTGTCTGATGTTAAAATAGATGGTATGGCAAATACATATCGAACTGGATCGACCTTAATCCTTGACTGCTATGACAGAAGAAAATGAATCTACCGATAGACTAACGCGGCTAGAACGGTTGATGGAGCAACAAATAATTAATACTGCCGAGCTATCTCAACAGATTAAAGAAGTTAGCATTCAAATTAAAGCTCAAGCAACATTTCACGCTCGATTCGAGCAATCCTTATCGGCAACGAGACAATTGATTGAATCTAATGCCAAAGCGATTGCGGCTAATAGTACGAGTATTGAAAGCGAACGTAAGGCAATTAAAGAATTGCGCCGCACTATTCGCGAGTCAAGGTTGGAAAGTATCGATCGTTATCGGGAATCTCAAGAGCGAAGTAATTCACTTTATGATACTCTGGAAGATTTGCAAGAAGATATCAAAGAAATTGGACGTAAGATCGATCGACAAAATCCTCCTGACTAAAGATTTTATCTAGCTTTGTGCGATCGCTATCTAATTCATCGCTCTATGTATGTTTAGTTCATGAGCAGTATATAAAAGGTTGCGTCATGATTAATTCTCGATTAGTTCGAGTGAACGAAGAAGACTTTGCAGTCACATTTAGTGGAAAAGCTTGGCAGGCTTGCGAGAAAATAGATAGTGTGGATGGAACTATCGAAATGGAAGCTTGTTCTATTCAAAGACCAAATCTGAAATTTTTAGGTCTGATTCATGGTCATCTATCGCGTGTATCTCCGAACGGTCTTTTTGCCGTTAAGGTTAGTCTGAGTCAGGTAATCGAGATAATAGAAGATGCAATGTACGAATGGTCAGAGGAAGAGGTGTTGGAATCTTCAGATATTTACCATCCAAAGTTCTATCGTATTAAAGATGCGCGGTGGCGAATGAAAGATTGTTCTGTAGCAGAAACTCATGCATCGGAATATGCTGGAGGTGCTAGAGATATATTAGAAACCGAACTTAAACTTGGTAGCAGTCAAGGGATGCAAGACTGGCCGCTCGAAGTTTCAAATCGTAGTCGAGTTGAAGAATTTTGTAATTTTTACGACCGGAAAATCGATTCTTCTGTTAAGTTTGATATTATGCAGCTTGCCTTGTTTTCCTACGACGATTATCTTAGATATTCAATATTTTCCGATCGTAAACCGACACAACTGGATAATACTCTCTCGAAATGGTTCGATTGCACGCTACGTTGCGATTTTGCCTTGCATGGTAACACAATTGCATATTGGGCGACACTAGATCGAGAGAGTAACGATCCTGAATTTAGTCTAACTGACCCCCAATTTGTCTTCGCAATTTCTGGAAAACTCCGTCGTATCTGGAATGATTCACAAATTCCCATCGATGTTTATTGGGATGCGCTTTAATACATATAAATAATACGATCGGACATGAGATTATCTATCTACTTATTCAATTTTGTATTAAATACAAGTCTGTAAGGGCGGGTTTATGCAAACAATTATGAATCGATTCTAGAAACTTCAACAAAACCCGCCCAACCCCACCAGCATGTCTAGATCGATTAGATATTCTTAGACGATCGCACGCAATCCATTATCGCTGGGGAGGGCGGGTTTGATTTAGCTCTTTAGAATTATCCATAGGTCATAGCATAAACCCGCACCTACAGATTGTGTATAATTTAATTAGGTTAATCTACTCGATCGTATGTCTCTAACGCCCTTATTAATCCTCGTCGATGGTCATTCTTTGGCTTACCGTTCTTACTTTGCATACGCCAAAAGTAAGAGTGGTGGCTTGACGACTTCGACGGGAGTACCGACGAGTATTTGTTTTGGATTTGTTAAGGCTTTAGTCGAGATTATTAATAGTCAAAAGCCGGATTCGATGGCGATCGCATTCGACTTACGCGCGCCGACATTCAGACATGAAGCTGACGATAATTATAAGGCCGATCGAGTGGAAACGCCGGAAGATTTCACGATCGATATTCAGAATTTATATGGGTTATTAACGGCGTTAAATTTACCGACGATTACGGCGGTGGGATTTGAGGCGGATGATGTCTTGGGGACGCTGGCGGGGAGAGCTAGCCGCGAGGGTTATCGGGTGAAGATCTTATCTGGCGATAAGGATATGTTTCAACTGGTGAGCGATCGCGATCGAGTCAGCGTGTTGTATCTATCTTCAGCTTACTCGCAAAGTGGGGCATCTGTAACAGAGATGAACGAGCAAGCGGTGCTCGATAAAATGGGTGTGACTGCGGCGCAGATTATTGACTATAAGGCTTTGTGCGGAGATAAGTCGGATAGTATTCCTGGGGTGCGGGGGATTGGCGATAAGACGGCTGTAAAGTTGTTGAATGATTTTGGGGATCTTCAGACTATTTACGATCGCGTAGAAGAGATTCCAGGTGCGAATGGGAAGAAGCTAGTTGCGGGAAAGGATGATGCAATGCACTCCCAATATTTAGCAAAAATTATTACCGACGTACCGCTGGAAATTGAGTTACCAGAGACGAAATTAACTGGGTTCAATTTTGGGCAGGTGCAGCCAATCTTGCAAACATTAGAACTGCATCGATTTAGTAAAGATATCGAGAAGCTGCAAGAAGCTTTTGGTGGTGCGGCGGCTCCCGATCCTGAGAGCATTAATAGTCCCCACGAGCCAGTACGCGAGATCGTAAGTCCAGGTGGTTCCGTTGTCATTCATGATGATGGTGGTGACGACTTGTGGTTTTTTAGTGCTGAAGATACGGATAAATTTCAACTCAGTCGGCAATCGCCAATTCAGCCACAAATTATCGATACTGTCGCTAAATTACAAGCTTTGATTGCCAATCTTCAGCAACATACAGATCCAAATCGTCCCGTTGCTTGGGATACGGAAACTACCGATTTAGAACCGCGCAATGCGGAATTAGTTGGGATTGGTTGTTGTTGGGGTGCAGAACCCGACAGGATGGCTTATATTCCCGTCGGACACGAATCGGGCGATAATTTAGAACTAGAATTAGTCCTGACAAATCTCAAACCGATCCTTGAATCTGCAACATATCCGAAGGTATTGCAGAATGCAAAATTCGATCGATTGGTATTTAAAAACCAAGGCATCGATCTTCAAGGCGTTGTCTTCGATACTATGTTGGCGAGCTACGTCTTAAATCCCGACAGCAGCCACAACCTCACCGATTTATCCAGTCGCTATTTGAGCATCGTCCCCCAGAGTTACGATGACTTAGTGCCAAAAGGAAAGACTATCGCCAATATTAGCATCCCCGCAGTCGCCGAATATTGCGGGATGGATGTTTGGGGTACCTACCGCCTGTACGATCTCCTTAAAGCCGAATTAGCCGCCGCACCGAAATTACTCGCACTGTTGCAAGAAATCGAATTACCCCTCGAACCCATTCTCGCCGCGATGGAAGATCGGGGGATTAATATCGATGCTGAATACTTGCAAAAACTCTCATTAGTATTAGCCGAAGACTTAGCCAAAATTGAGGAACAAACCTACGCCCTCGCAGGCGAAAAATTTAATCTCGGTTCGCCAAAACAACTCGCGCAAATCCTGTTTGACAAACTCCAATTAGATACCAAAGGTATCCGCAAAACTCAATCCGGCTACTCTACTGATGTCAATACCCTCGAAAAATTGCAAGGCAAGCATGAAGTCGTCGATCTGATTTTACAACACCGAACTTTCTCTAAACTCAAATCTACATATGTAGATGCTCTCCCCGCTTTAATTCACCCCAAAACAGGCAGAGTTCACACCGATTTCAATCAAGCAGTCACCAGCACTGGGCGACTTTCATCATCCAATCCCAACCTCCAAAATATCCCGATTCGTACCGAATTTAGCCGCCAAATTCGGCGTGCATTTATCCCCGCACCTGGTTGGATACTCGCCGCAGTTGACTACTCCCAAATCGAACTCCGCATCCTCGCTCACCTGAGCAAGGAACCCGTTTTAATTACTGCTTATAACCAAAACGAAGATATCCATACCGTCACTGCCAAACTATTGTTTGAAAGCGATACCGTTACCAGCGAACAACGTCGCATGGGTAAGATCATCAACTTCGGCGTAGTTTATGGCATGGGTGCGGCTAAATTCGGACGAGAAACTGGTGTAAAAACTAGCGAGGCTAAAATCTTCATCGATAAGTTTTACGATCGCTATCCAGGCATTTTCGACTATTTAGAGCGAGTGAAACGGGAAGCGATCGCATTAGGATATGTAGAAACTGTCTGCGGACGGCGGCGATATTTCCGATTTGAAAGTGGTAAACTGCGCGGTTTAAAAGGTAGCGATCCTAACTCGATCGATCTGGATAATCTCGGCAATCTGGGACAAGTAGATGCGGGACATCTACGCGCAGCAGCAAATGCCCCAATTCAGGGTTCGAGTGCGGACATTATTAAGTTGGCGATGATAAAAATCGATAAGTTATTAGAGCAATATCAAGCGAAGATGTTGTTGCAAGTTCATGATGAATTAGTGTTGGAAATTCCGCAGGATGAGTGGGAAGAGTTGCAGCCGAAGATTAAGGCGACGATGGAGGGTGCGATCGATCTGAGTGTGCCGATGGTAGCAGAGATTGGAAGTGGGGCTAATTGGATGGATGCGAAATAATATAAATGGAAATTTTTTAATAATTACATCATTTATCACCATAATTAAAATTTGCATGTCAACCTACAGATCTGTGTAGGTTGACATGCGATCGATTATTTTTGGGGAGGGCGGGTTTGAATGAAATATTTAGTACAGACGATATCGATCTCATAAACCCGCCCCTACAGATCCTGGATGATTTTTATCGATTTGAGTTCAAATTTGGATAATGATAATTTAATTTGGTTTCGATCGATCGAAGTAGGCTCGATTGCATGTGAGCCATAAATTCGATCGACTTTAAGTACCAACAAAAAATGGTGGTTCTTGACCACCATTGCAAAATTTTAGAGAATGAGAATGAGAAATAATTGACTCGTTGTCATATATAAGAGGCTATTTATTTTAACCCTAAATTCTATCTACCAAAGCCTTTACCAGCAGTTTTTTTAGCAGTAGTCAAACATTTCTCTAACTGCTCGATAATCTTATCTCGATCGAGATCTTGGCCGATGAGCACAAACTTAGTTTGAGGTTGACCTTTCCACTGTTCGTCATCGATCGAGAAGCGTTTGCCACAAAGGTGGAAGACATGACATTTATCGCTTTCCTCGAACCATAAAAATCCTTTGGCACGGAAGATATTTACAGTTAATTGCTTATCTAAGAAATGCTGAAACTTCCGTAACATAAATGGTCGATCGCTCACAAATGATAATGAGGTAAAACCATCATTTTCTAGATGATGTGAATGGTCGTGATGATGGTCGTGTCCGTGGTGGTCGTGTTCGCATTTACCATGATCGTGGTCGCAATTGGTATGGTCTTCCGCATGTGCGTGGTCGTGTGCATGGTCGTGCGCGTGGTCGTGTGCGTGGTCATGATGATGTTCGTCATGACTATCTGGTGCATCCAGATATTTATCCGACTCAAATAAACCTACGCTTAGAATCATTGGTAATGAAACTTGAGACTTTTTAGTCCGAATGATTCTCGCGCCTTCTTTCATATCGCGCAGGCGGACTTCTAATAAATCTACATCTGCTTCATCGACGAGATCGGTCTTGTTGAGGAGAATGATATCGCCATAAGTAATCTGACTTTGGGCAGCTTCGCTATTAAATAAATCGAGACTAAAATTAGCCGCATCGACCAATGTAATAATCGAATCGAGTCTGGTAATATCGCGCAACTCCGTACCCAAAAAAGTCAGTGCAACTGGCAAAGGATCGGCCAAACCTGTAGTTTCAACAACTAAATAATCGATCTGTTCCGATCGATCCAATACTTTATGCACAGCTTTGACCAAATCTTCATTAATCGTGCAGCAAATACAACCATTATTTAGCTCCACCATATCTTCGCCTGTCGCGACGATCAGCTCGTTATCGATGCCGATTTCGCCAAACTCATTGACGAGCACGGCAGTTTTGATGCCTTGCTGATTTTGGAGGATATGATTGAGTAGAGTAGTCTTGCCACTACCGAGGAATCCCGTAATGATCGTTACAGGTACTAGCTTCTGGTCTACATCAATGATTTCGAGAGTTGAAGCGATCGGAGTTGATGTCATAAAAATACATGGTGAGATGATACAGAAATTCGCAGTCAATAGATGGCAAACTTATAATATAGCCATAGCCTTTCGCTGTTTAGTCGCCTTTTCCTGGGAAAATCGACAAAGAATATTTTCTTGTTTGCGCGAACCTGCTCTTGAGAAGATCGCCAGCCATTAGCTATTTTAACCTTTATTTAGGCGTTGATTCTTACAGCTCCCGCCTCTTACACTCCCAACTCCCAACTCCCAACTCCTCTATGAGCATAACCATATACAACACCCTCTCCAGAACCAAAGAGCCGTTCCAAACCTTGACACCAAACCAGGTAAAAATGTACTGCTGCGGGGTGACTGTATACGATTACTGCCATCTCGGTCACGCTCGATCGTATATCGTCTGGGATACCGTCCGTCGCTATCTGCAATGGCGCGGCTATGAAGTTGAATACGTCCAAAATTTCACCGATATCGATGACAAGATTCTCAAACGCGCCGATATCGAGCAAAGTTCGATGACAGCAGTCGCCGAAAAGTATACCGATGCCTACTTTGAAGATCTCCATCGCCTGAATGTCCGCGACGCCGATAGCTATCCTCTCGCTACCAAACACATCCAAGAAATTCAAGATCTAATTAGCGATCTCGAACGCAAAGGCTTTGCCTACGCTGTAGACGGCGACGTTTACTTCCGCGTCCGCAAAGATGACGACTATGGCAAACTTTCCAAACGCCACCTCGACGATCTCCGTGCGGGCGCAGGCGAACGTGTCGAAGCCGCAGACCCCGACCAACTTAAAAAAGAAGATCCCTTCGATTTTGCCCTCTGGAAGGCCGCAAAACCAGGCGAACCCTTTTGGGAATCCCCCTGGGGCAATGGTCGCCCAGGGTGGCATATAGAATGCTCTGCGATGATCCAAAAACAGTTGGGTGAAACGATCGATATTCATTGCGGCGGTGGCGATCTTGTGTTCCCCCATCATGAAAACGAAATCGCCCAATCGGAATGCGCTCACGATCGACCATTATCCACCTACTGGATGCACAATGGGATGGTCAAACTCAGCGGTGAAAAAATGTCCAAATCCTTGGGCAACTTTATCACGATCCGCAAATTACTCGACGATTATCGCGATGCAAATGACAACCAAATCGATCCGATGACGGTACGATTATTCGTCCTCACGGCGCAATATCGCAAACCGATGGATTTTAGCGATGCTTCGATTACCGCAGCCGGACAAAGCTGGCAGACAATTAAAGATGGCTTGTTATTTGGTTATGAATACGGCCAAGAATTAGGCTGGGATAATTTAGATTCTACGCGATCGATACAATCTACGACCACCGAAGAAGTAGACAGATTTCGGACAGCAGTAGACGATGATTTTAACTTTGCTGAAGGTTTAGTTATCTTGTTTGAACTTGCCAAAGAACTGCGAAAAGTGGGTAATATTATCGCCCACGACAGCGAACAAACAGTAGATCCCAATCTACTCAAAGACAAGTGGCAAACATTAATTGAATTAGCCGGAGTATTAGGTTTGGAAGTCAATCCCGATGAATTAAAAGTACCAACTAGCGGCTTGAGCGACGAGCAGATCGAATCATTACTAGCCGAACGTCAAATCGCCAGAGCGAATAAAGATTTCGCCACCAGCGATCGCATCCGCGCTCAATTAACAGAAGAGAAGATTGTCGTAATTGATAAAGCAGGCGTTCCTAGCACTTGGTATCGAGGATAATCGATATACTATCCTCTACCATATTTGCGATCGACAGCGGTATGGTAGAAGCGAATATTGCGACAAATTAATTCTATTCTTTGGCGAACATTTTCATTAGTGACAATCGAATTCCCTATGTCAGTGTTGGCTCTTTGGAGGGCGATTGCGAGGATTTCTGGTGGTGTGTCCATTCTATTTCCTTCGGTGGTTCGTAGTTCATCCACAGTACTTCAGTCCGTGCTGATTTGACCGAATGACACATTTTTGCGGGAGCTTCAACGATATACCAGTCACTATATAATTCATCCATCAAATCGCAATGGTAGCTCGATAAAGCAACTTTCCCTTGGACATTCCTAAGTACTGCGGCGAGTTCTCGATGCTCTGTATCGGTCATTTCATGGGCGTATGCTTTGGAATCACCCCTCGCACCGTGTGGGTAGGGTGGGTCGCAGTAGAATAGCGTATCTGCACTATCGTATCGTTTAATGACTTCGATCGCGGGTGCATTCTCGATTTGAACGCGCAATAGTCTTTGAGCGATGAGTGATAAATCGTCGATACTACCGAGCCAGCGAGACACGGCTCCTGACATGCCAGCGCGACTGGTTAATAGGCAATGCGCCCAACGTCCCGCGCTGGATGTTTGAGCGAGTCCGGTTCGGACTTGTCTAGCACAGACGAAAAAACGCCGAGCGCGTTCTAGTTCGGTGATTCCTTCTGTCTGGCGTTGGCTGGCTAATCCTAGTTCCTCACGCGAGAAGGGTGTTAAACCGATGGCTTCAATCAGTAGCTCTTTTTGGTCGCGGAGGACGCGAAAAAAATTCACGACTTCGCTGTGGATATCGTTGTAAGTTTCAACTGGAGATGGAGGGCGATTGATGATGACAGCAGCGGAGCCACCAAACACGTCGCAAAAATGCTGTGATGGTGGTAGTAGGGGTAAGAGCCAGTCGAGGTGGCTATATTTCCCGCCATACCAGCCAAATGCGATCGATTTACCCATAGTCTCTAGTTTAGATTTATTCCCATCGTAGTTGAATTGGGTATGCAGTGAAAGCAGCATCACAGCTAACTAAAGTGAGAGAATTATTAATGGCTTGAGCGATGAGAATCCTGTCGAATGGATCGCGATGATGAAGCGGTAGATTCATGACCCGAACTGTATCGGCGAAAGAAATTGGTAGTAGCTCGATTCCAGCAGGTTCTAGACTAGCTTCGATCGATTCATAGTTCGATCGAAGTGATAACTTACCGATGCTTAATTTAATCGCAATTTCCCATAAACTAGCAATACTAATATAAACTCGATCGGCAGTTTCAATTTCTAGTTTTATCGGTTCGGGTAACTTAGAGTCATTCTCTGATTACCAGATGAAAGCATGAGTGTCTAAAAGTAGATTAGTCACTCCATATACTCCCGAAAATCTTCTAGTGGCTCATTAAAGTCCTCAGCTAGTGGCAAAGCAAATGTGCCCTTTAGAAAGCCTGCTTGCCGCTTTTTCTGTGGTTGAGAAGTACTTTTAGTGTGAGCTTCTAGCAAAAATTGTGTGTAGTGAAGAACTTCTTTCTGAAGCGATTCGGGTAGTTTATTTAGATATTCTAAGATTGTGGCTTCTATCATTGGAGAACCTCAGTCTGCTTTTTATATCAAAGTATAGTCGTAACATTCTAAGATTTTTGCTAGTAACTGTTGATTACATTCTAGTAAGTTACCTAAGTTCTGTTCTTGTAACTCATTTTTACAACGATCGAAGATTCCAAAACAATAGCGTCCGTCATCGTGACGAGAGCGATATCTAATACCATCTACTTGTTGAGGATGATCGTGAATCGCTTGCGCCCATTGTCTCGCAACAGTATAAGAGCCAGATGCTAACCTTGAATCGGCTCTCAACTTGGATAAACCGCTTCCGGTCACATCTGCAAATGATAAGGAACGCTGACTATCGATCTCAAATAAAGTTCTTTGCATCAGTGTTTGCTCGGATACACTCTTAGCTTCGCGCTGTCTACCATAACATTCGATCCAACTAACATGAATGTCATCACCCACGTACAAAATACCATAGCTCTGCGTAGCTCCATCAAACCGCCCCTTTCCAGATCGATCGAAATATAAACTAGAAGGTTTATCTCTAGCATTAAGTCGATACCAAGTTCCCTTACTATGAATAATTGGTAGATCTCTATTATTGAAATCTTCTGGTGGTGGCGGATGAGGAATTAGCGGATCTTCAGGCTGGATTTGGTTCACCGTAGCAAGCAGCAGCGACAACTACCGCATCGATATCTCCAGCAATTAGGCATTCTAGAGGAGTACGATTACTTAATCGCAGATCTCCAGTCTTCATAAACATTAATTGTGTCCAAGAATCAAATTTAGCTAGTACAGATAATACTCGATCGAGTCCAGTTAGAACACTTGCACCTTGAAATTGCCAGTGTGGATAAAAACAAGCTTCTTTTCCTAGGGAGACAGCTAAAAGTTTTCCCTGACAACGCATTTGCTCTACTGCCTGTTTGGAGACATGTAATAGCTTAGCCACCTCTTCTACTTGCAAAGGTTTTCCATCACTGTACAGTAGTTGTTGTTTAACTCTCATCCCCTTAAGTCGCGCTAGTAATAAGGGATCGTTAGGGGCAAGTTCGGCTAATATTTCAGGCTCAGTTAAAGCTGCAATTATTCTATCTAGAATAACAGATTGCCGATCTATAGTGGCTTGACTGTTCCCTAAAGCCTTAATTACATTGGCGATATCTTGAAACAAGCGAAGTTTTGTGGTTTTTTCTTGTTCTTGAATAGTATGTTTTACTAGTTTATCCCTTTGACCAAATATTTTCTGCGAATCTAATATGTTTCTAGAGTCTATGTATTCATTTAAAAGCTTTTCATGATTAGAATCAGTATTTTTATAACCTGTTTTTCCTTTAAATCCAGTAACATTAGGAGTCTTTGGAAAGTTACTTATTTTTCCTTTAGGCAGCAATTTTACGTCCTTGCCTACGGAGGAACGATTATCTCTTCTTTCTTTCAACATTATTTACAAAATGTTATCTTCAATTATGAATGTAATTAATTTAAGCAAGAATTGTTTAATAATACTTTACACGCAATGTATATCAGATTTTGCAAACATCGATCTGATAGTTGTCTCCTTGATGATTGCTCTCTGTATCTCCTCTCCAATTTGTTCTAAATCCGAATAATCTAAACCAATAAATAATTCGTTTGGGCCATCCAAGCCAACATACATTATTTTTAGCATATGTATGATGCCCATTCCAACCGGATTCACTGTCGTGTCTACGCCAAATATAGGACGAACGTCAGTGAAAACACGACAATCATTGAAAACACATTTGTGATCTTTAAGAATTACCATTGCTTTGTATGAAGCAGCAATAGTTCCATTGTCGTCCAATAAAGAATTTAATCTTAGTGATATTTTCTGTGATTCCTCTAGAGAAATTTCTGAAGATAATTCCTCATCTTCTTTAATTGATTGAGTTATCTGCGTTATGATTTCATCGATAGAGATATCCGATCTTTCAGAGAGATTATATATTGAAAATAATAGTTCCAACAAATTATCTGCTACTTCTTTATCCAAACATGGATTTAGATTGAGAACTATATTTGCTAATCGCTCGTTATCTAATAGAGGAGGGATAGATTTGAGTGACTCTATCAAAGATGTTGACTCTTCTTCTTTAAGAGTTCCAATAGTGATTAAAGCTAAATGATAGTCATCTAGCCACTGGTCAATCAATGGGTTCATAAAATGCAGGATTTTTATTATAGCACTGTTTGTACTAGTACGCAAAGACCTATTAACGCCGATTATACTGCACTGTTAGCGTTACAGACAATTGGTATTCTTCTCTATCTCACATATCACAATGGATCTTAATGTTCTCACAAGGGTGTTTCAATAAAGGTATGCAGGAATGCATACCTTTATCCATTATGCCCAGATTTAGACTTCGGCTAGCTTTCTGACATCATCCACCGAGACAGTTCGACCTTCATCTTCAAAACCAGAAATCTGGTCGAAATTCAGATAACGATACAGATCTCCGGCAAACGGATTAATTTTCTTACTCATCAAATCCAGATATTCCGGTACCGTGGGAATCCGTCCTAACAGCGAACAAACAGCCGCTAACTCTGCCGAACCGAGATAGACTTGGGCACCTTTACCCATCCGGTTATTAAAATTGCGGGTGGATGTCGAGAATACCGTAGCATTATCTGCGGTGCGGGCTTGATTGCCCATACACAGACTGCATCCGGGCATTTCTGTCCGTGCGCCTGCGGCATCGAAGATGGCGTACATGCCTTCGGCTTTGAGTTGGGATTCGTCCATGCGGGTGGGGGGACAAATCCACAACTGGGTGGTGACTGCGGGTTCGCCGTCGAGGACTTTGGCGGTGGCGCGGTAGTGACCGATATTCGTCATGCAGGAGCCGACGAAGACTTCATCGATTTTATCGCCAGCGACTTCGCTTAGGAGTTTGATGTTGTCAGGGTCGTTGGGGGCGGCGACGATCGGTTCGGTAATCGTATTAAGATCGATCTCGATGATTTCCGCATATTCGGCATCCGCATCGGCAGACATCAGCACGGGATTGGCGAGCCAAGCTTCCATCTGGGCGACGCGGCGTAAAATCGTCCGCGCATCACCATAACCGCGTGCGACCATGTTTTTGAGCAGGGCGACGTTGGAGCGGATGTATTCGGTGACGGTAGCTTCGCTGAGTTTAATCGTCGAGCCAGCGCAGGAACGTTCGGCGGTCGCGTCGGTGAGTTCAAAGGCTTGTTCGACTTTGAGGTCGGGTAATCCTTCGATTTCCATAATCCGCCCAGAGAAGACGTTGAGTTTGTTCTGTTTGTCGTTGGTGAGCAACCCTTTTTGCATCGCGACGTAGGGAATCGCATTGACAATATCGCGGAGGGTGACTCCAGGCTGGAGTTCGCCAGTGAAGCGCACTAATACGGATTCGGGCATATCTAAAGGCATCGCACCCAGAGCGGCGGCGAAGGCGACTAAACCGGAGCCTGCGGGGAATGAAATGCCCAGGGGGAAGCGGGTGTGGGAGTCGCCGCCTGTGCCGACGGTATCGGGGAGGAGCATTCGATTTAGCCAGGAGTGGATGATGCCGTCGCCAGGGCGGAGGGCTACGCCGCCGCGTTGGGCGAAGAAGTCGGGTAATTCCTCGTGGGTTTTGATGTCTACTGGTTTGGGATAGGCGGCGGTATGACAGAAGCTCTGCATCACTAAATCGGCACTGAAACCGAGACAGGCGAGTTCTTTGAGTTCGTCGCGAGTCATCGGCCCCGTGGTATCTTGGGAACCAACGGTGGTCATTAAGGGTTCGCAGGACATGCCAGGGCGCACGCCAGGTAATCCGCAGGCTTTGCCGACCATTTTTTGGGCGAGGGTGTAACCTTTGCCTGTATCGGTGGGTTGAGTGGGACGGGTAAAGATGGTGCTGGGGGGTAATCCCAAGGCGATGCGGGTTTTGTCTGTGAGGGTGCGCCCGATGAGCAGGGGAATTCTACCGCCAGCGCGGACTTCATCGAGGATGGTGTCGGGTTTGAGGTTGAAGGTGGAGAGGGTTTCGCCGGATTCGTTGGTGATTTTGCCAGCGTAGGGATGGATGGTAATCACCATGCCAGTTTCGAGCATGGTAATATCACACTCGATCGGTAAACTCCCCGAATCTTCGGCAGTATTAAAGAAAATCGGCGCGATTTTACTACCCAAAACATAACCACCCGTGCGCTTATTCGGCACGCAAGGAATATCCGCGCCGATGTGCCAGAGGACGGAATTAATCGCCGATTTGCGCGAGGAACCCGTACCGATAACATCGCCGACGTAGGCGAGGGGGTGTCCTTTCTGTTTCAATTCGGCAATGGTTGTTAAACTCCCAGGTTGGCGAGTTTCCAGCATCGCCAGGGCATGAAGGGGAATATCGGGGCGACTGGTAGCTTCAGTGGCAGGGGATAAGTCGTCGGTGTTGGTTTCGCCGGGAACTTTAAAGACGGTAACGGTAATGGTTTCGGGTAATGTAGGGCGCGAGGTAAACCACTCAGCATTCGCCCAGGAGTCGATAACTTGTTTGGCGTAGGGATTAGTTTGGGAGAGTTCCCAGACATCGTTAAATGCGTCGTAAACGAGGACGATTTTACTTAGTGCTTTGACTGCGGCAGTAGCCAGTTCGGGATTATCAGATTGGAGTAAGTCAATGAGAGATCGAACGTTATAACCACCTAACATTGTACCTAATAACTCGATCGACTCGATCTTATTAATCAGCGGACTGGTAATTTTAACTGTAACGATCCCAGTCAGGAAGCCAGCTTTGACATAAGCAGCCGGATCTACTCCAGGTGGAACCCTGTCTCGCAATAATGCAATTAGGTTAGCCTCTTCACCCGCTGGTGGATGTTGTAATAGTTCGCAGAGGGCACTGGTTTGTTCGGCATCGAGCGGTAATGGGGGAATGCCCAATGCGGCTCGATCGGCTGTATGCTGGCGATATGCTTCTAACATCTTAAAATATAAGTCTATATATAGATTTCTCTATTTTAATAGGTGGCGGTTACTGGTGAGTGTTTGAGGCGATCGTTTTTTCGAGAGAAATATACATACGGGATAAGGTTGTTTGTTGGGTTTCAGAATAAAATCTAAATATGGAATGTATTCATACAATTTTTGGAAAGAGCTACCTAAAACCTAACTATTTTTCAATCAGCGCAGATAGTAGAACCTTAATCAGCAATGCCCATAGTTTGGAATCTGGCGAAAAACAGTACGAAACTGTAAAATTTTGGGATTTGGTGACAGGTCAATTAGTCAGAACAGTTGATTTTAGACACGATCGTGTTAGCGTTACTGCCTATGAAAAATGGCTTGTGGGGATTGTCTACAATGCAGATGTGATTATCAGATTAAACCTCGCAACAAATGAGATAGATTTTATTCTCGATGCGGCACCAAGCTCTTTATACAATCAAAAGAGTAACGTTACTCCACTTACTGCAAGTCTGTATGAGCCAATTATTGCGGCTCTTCATTACTTAGTATGCAAAACTAATAATTGTAATGCCAATTAAGCAGGCATCTATTTCTGAAGTTATCGAA
>NZ_PVWO01000510.1 GCF_003003845.1 Chamaesiphon polymorphus CCALA 037
GTATTTCGATTGGGCATTTGGGCGTAAAATAAAGCGTTATTTGAATGGCAGTTAGGGAATAGGGAATAGTAAATAGAGAATAGGGCTGAGAAACTAAGCCCCATCTACCCATCTACCCATCTACCCATCTACCCATCCACCCATCCACCCATCCACCCATGAACCTATTCCCCCTCCTCCAACCTGACTTAGTCCTCGGCGGCTCTGTCTTAGACTTAACATTAGAGATTCTGGAACGAAATCAGATTAAAGGCTTAGTATTAGACGTCGATGATACCATCGTCCCGATCGGCATCGATGTGGCGCGACCGGAATTAATTGGCTGGATCGAACAAATCAAAAAAATTGGGCCACTTTGGCTCGTGACGAATAATCCCGGACAGGTTAGGATCGGGGCAATTGCTGAGAGTTTGTCCGTACCATATTTTCATAGTGCCGCCAAACCCTCGCGGCGCAAACTTCGTCAAGCCGTAGAATCTATGAGCATCGATCCCGCGCGAGTGGCGATGGTCGGGGATCGCCTGTTTACAGATGTCTTAGCTGGCAATCGATTGGGGATGTTTACCATTTTGATCGAGCCAATTGTCGATGAGGAATCGGTCATCGGCTTTCAAGCGATCCGCAGCGTCGAGTTCGCGATCGCTAGAGCATTGGGTATTTCTCTGACTGTAAAGAAATAAATCGTTACATTACATAACAATCGCTCAATAAGTTGAAATATAAATAAATCATTAAGAAAATCCGGATGCTCGAAAATATCTGGCATCATATATTTATTGCAATTGGAGTCAGCCAAGATAAAGACTCTAAACATAATATAAAACCCAAAAACCTTCAGAGCGTTAGCTGCCACCAATAGGCAGGTGACGCTCTGAAACTTTTTAGACCCGATCTTTCAATCATTACTAGATATCCTCGCTCCATTAGCGAAAGCCTCGATCCCTACTTAGTATGCCCCGATCCCCGCTATGTCTGACACCTTAGTAATAAAAGTTGGTACTTCGAGTCTGACTCGTAGTGACGGGAGATTGGCATTAGCAACGATCGCAGCTTTAATCGAGACGATCGTCGATCTCCGCGCCCAAGGTCATCAAATTGTTTTAGTATCTTCGGGTGCGGTTGGAGTTGGCGCGGCGCGGCTGGGTATGACCGAACGTCCGAAAACGATCGCCCTCAAACAAGCCGCCGCAGCGGTAGGACAGGGGATTATCATGCGGGTATATGACGATTTGTTTCGGGAGCACCAGCAGCCAGTGGCTCAAATCTTGCTGACGCGGGGAGATCTCGACAGGCGCAGCAGTTATATCAATGCTTACAATACTTTCCAAGAGTTATTTCGCCTCGGCGTGATGCCGATCGTTAATGAGAACGATACCGTCGCGGTAGACGAGCTAAAATTTGGCGATAATGATACTCTCTCCGCGCGGGTCGCCAGCCTGATCGATGCTGACTGGTTATTTTTACTCACCGACGTTGACAGGTTATATTCCGCCGACCCCCGTAAATTTCCAGACGCCCAACCGATCGTCCAGATCGAGCGAATCGAGGATTTAACGGCTCTGCAAGTCCAAACTGGGGGTGCAGGTTCGGAATGGGGAACGGGGGGCATGGCGACCAAAATAGCCGCCGCTGCGATTGCAACTGGTGCGGGGGTCAAAACGGCAATTACCCACGGGAAATTCCCGCAGTATATCGAACGGATTCTGCACGGCGAACCGTTGGGAACTCAATTTACGCCGCAATTGCGCGCCGCTAATGCCAGAAAACGCTGGATCGCACATGGATCGATCGCTGTCGGTAAACTCTATCTGGATGCTGGTGCAGTGGCGGCAATTAGTACTGGCGGTAAATCGTTATTACCCGTCGGAATCGCCCGGATTGAAGGCGAGTTTGAGGCGACAGATGCAGTTCAACTTTGCGATGCGTCGGGCAAAGAAATCGCGCGGGGGATTGTTAATTACAGCAGTCACGAACTCGATCGAATTCAAGGACATCGATCGACTGATATTATCGATCTACTCGGCTATCTAGGCGAAGAAACCGTGGTACATCGCGATAATTTGGTATTGAGCTAGTCAAAGCACTGACGATCTCATTATCCCGTAGTTAACTATTTTGTTAATGACGATGACGATTCGTTTTGTTCGGACAGGAATAATGTTTCAATTCGAGAAAGCTGTACGGGTGGTTTTTCTGGAAAGTTTACGGTTATATCTATAGATCCACCCATTGCTGTTATTAACCCGAACAGCGTACTAATTGTTAAACGCTCTCTACCTTCGACTTGAGACAGATCCGATTGTCTAACATCCAATAAATCTAATAACTCTTCCTGCGTCAAATCTGCTGCTTGTCGCATAGAAGCAAGTATTTTCAACTCTTCTCTAATTTTCTGGGCACCAATACTAATTTCTGCCTGCATTTGTGGAGAAAATTCTTGCTTAATTTGTGCGTAAGTTCTGTGTGGCTGACTCATAAAAACTCACCTCCACTTGTTTCTTCTAAATATTCTTTAAATAGTCTTTCTGCGATTGGGATATTGACTTCGTACTACCCCTTATCCCCACGCTTATTCCCACCAACAAGGAGAACCGCCTGACGTTGAGGGTCGAATGCAAAAAGTATACGGTAGGGATCTCCATCATGCTGAACCCTGAGTTCTTTCATATTGGTTAAAATAGACCCCTTGAGCGTATCGACATAGGGACGACCTAAAGCAGCTCCTTGTTCTTCTAAAACATCAAGTACCATAGCGATCGATGTTTGGACATCAACATCTAAATCGAAAAACCATACTTCAAATTCTCTGTGAAAAACAATTTCCCATGTCATGTGTAAATCATATTGTATACGCTTTCTTTCATTAATAATGAAGCTACTCGTGGCAAAGCTCACTAAATCAATACCACATCCAATTCGATCGGGAGCAGATGCCTTAATCCAGGAGATCGATCCAAGAGCACAGAGCACAACAGCTTGGCTGTTGCGCTCGATCGGGATGCCTAATCTCGTGTCACCGCTTCAGTGTTGCTGAGGACAGAATTTAGTCCCCAGACGTGTTCTACCTCTATGTGTCGATTGTTGCAGATATCTTCTAAAAGTTTTTGTTGAGACAGAGCTTTGCGAAGAGTAACGATCAGTTGTTGTACTCGCTCTCTGACGATCGGATCGCGATCGGCAATCGTCATGGTTTGGCGTTCGAGTACTTGTAAAGTTAGTTCGTAATGTACTAGCGATGGTAAATTAATGCGATCCATGGATGTGCAGTCACCTGAAGCCGAATATTTCGGCAGTATTTGAGTGGTTAGATTACAGCAGAAGCTATGTTGATGAGGCAAACATATCGACGATCGCTTGTCCGGGATCGTCCTGCTTTACTAAGGATTCCCCAATTAGTACCGCACTAGCTCCAGCCTCAACTACTATTTTAAGATCTTCGGCAGTATGCAGTCCGGATTCGCTGACAATCAAGATACCACGCTCTTGTAGCTCTTGTTGTCGCGATGCTAACAGCGTCTGAGTAGTTTGTAAATCGACACTAAAATCGGCGAGATTGCGGTTATTAATCCCAATCAGTTTGACGCCATTTAATGCCAATACTCGATCGAATTCCTCTTGAGTATGTACCTCAATTAGAGCCGTCATCCCCAACGCATGGACGATCTTCAGAAAATATTGTAAATCGGTATCTTCTAAAATTGCGGCAATCAACAATACCGCATCCGCACCGTGCGCGCGCGCATAGTAGATCTGGTACGCATAGATAATAAATTCCTTACACAGCAGCGGTAAATCTACAGCTTTACGAACGGCTGCCAAATTCTCAAAACTACCCTGGAAGAACGTTCGATCGGTCAAAACAGACAAACAAGTAGCTCCGCCACGCTGATAAGATTTAGCAATCTCGACGGCATCAAAATCGGCTCTAATGACCCCGCGACTGGGTGAAGCCTTTTTGACTTCGGCAATTACCGCCGGACGGGTCTTTCCTGCCTTGAGAGCACCCAGAAAGTCTAATGGCGGTGCCATTGCACTAACCTGTTTTT
>NZ_PVWO01000511.1 GCF_003003845.1 Chamaesiphon polymorphus CCALA 037
GATCGTATTTATTTGCTTACTTTGTTTGCTCAATTTGCTATCGATCGAGCATACTAAGTAATGAAGAGCCGAAAATCTTCGCAATCTTGACGAGATAATTGGGCGATCGATCGTTCCCAATCGGGATCGGCAATAACATTAGGCTGACTGCTAGCACTAGCTGCCGCTTCTAACAAATCATCTGACAATTCAAAGATATTTGTAAAGGCTGTTTGCGCGGGAGAAAGTTTTGATAATCCTGGCGGTACGGGGGGTTCTAATTCTGAGGTGTCAATATCTACATATTCTTCGGATGATGTTAAAGCTTTGAGCCATGCTAAATAGAGTCCGCGATAATCTTGCTGTAAGATTTCCTGACGCAAATCAATAAGTTCGGGGAGAATATCTCGATCGTCATCGATCCAGCCAAATCCTTCTTCATCATTAAATTGCCAATCTAAAATTGCCCAATCTCCAGTAACTGTAAACTCGATCGCACCATGAATACAATAAGGTGCGATCGTCTCTGGCGAAATTAGCGATTTCGGAAAGCGGAAGGCTAATCGCTGGGTGCCCCAATTGGCAATATAGTACATAACATCAAAATACTTTGCCAATACCTGTTTGGGATCGCCAGGAAGATCTCCATGACTGTAGGTAAATTTAGCGCAATGTGCTGTCGGTTTGACGCGACTAGATAGTTGACTAATCGCGGTTTTTTCGGTGGCGGTGAGGGGGCGGTCGATCGCCTGAAATTCGTAATATTGATATTCGCTCATGGGGAGATCTCTTGATACTAAATCGGTTTTCAGGTTATTGGTACTTTTGTAATTGTGTTTTTTTTAACCAATCTTGAGTAAAAGCTGACTCTGCTATGCTAATGCTCCTAATAGCTCCAAAGCCATTTTCTGGGCATCGGTTAAACCCCGAACACCACTAATTTTCATCCCCTCATACAATCGATCGGGTCTGAGTGTTTCGATGCAATCTCCAGTACGAAGATCCCAAATTTTAATCGTTTCATCGTAACTACCACTGGCTAGTAAATAAGGAGTAGCGGGATTGGGACAGACGGCGATCGAGGAGACGACATCGGTATGTCCTGCGAGCGTCATCATGCAATTACCCGTATCGACATCCCATAACTTAATCGTGCGATCTCCGCTGCCAGTTGCTAGCGTCAAACCGCCTTTTCCATTGACATTGGGAATAAAAGTCAATCCATAAATTCGATCGTGATGTCCGGTGCAAGCGATCGAGCATTCACCCGTATCTACTCGCCACACCTTCACTGTCCGATCTGCACTCCCGCTGGCAATTAGTCTACCATCCGCACTAAAGGCTACTGCATCGACCGTTCCTTCATGTCCTAACAACTTACGACACGCTTGAGTTTGAAAATTCCAGAGCTGGAGAACATGGTCTACACCACCTGTTGCTAATAGCGGTGCTTGCGGGTGGAAAGCCATCGCGAACATCCCTCCTGTATGTACTCCATCAATTGTTTGCAACAATCGATCGGTCTGGAGATCCCATACTCGCACGTTGCCAGTATAACTACCGATCGCCAGGAGTTGGCGCGATCGATCGACCGTGACTACTGTATTCAAATTATCATCAGCGATCGTCGCGTGGAGGGTACCAGTATCGGTATTCCACAACCGCGTCTGCGCTTCAATACTGGCAACAGCCAAGATTTCCGGCTCATCATCTGGATGGGGTAAAAATGCCAACGACCAAATCCAGATCGCCGTCGCCCAAAAGTTTTGCAAACAGGTGGCACTATCGACATCCCAAACGCAGATCCTGTGACCGCTTCCGCCGCCAGCTAACCGATTTCCGCGACTATTCCAAGCAATCGCTTTTACCGCATTGCCATGTCCCTGAATCGTCCGCAGACATTGCCCAGTGGAGATCTGCCAGACTCTCACTGTTTGGTCGCTACTACCGCTGACGATCGATTTTCCATCAGCAGTCCAAACGCTCGATGTTACCCAACCAGTATGTCCCGTCAAGGTTTTCAGACACTTGCCCGTCGCTAGATCCCAGAGCTTAATTTTTTGGTCTAAACCACCGCTAATTAATAATCTACCTGCGGGATCGATCGCACAAGTTAACACCAGATCGTGATGTCCGACTAGAGTTTGCAAACATTTCCCCGTCTCTAGCTCCCACAGTTTGAGCGTATTATCGTAACTAGAGGTCGCAAATAACTGTCGATCGGGATGGATGGCGATCGTGCTAATCTCTCCTTGATGGGCTGCTTGCGTCCACAGACATGCTCCCGTCTCTAAATTCCATAGTTTGAGCGTCCCATCCATACCACCCGCGAGGATTCGATCCGTACCGACGATCTCGATCGATCGAATCTGGGCTGGATGTCCGCCAAAAGTTCGCAAACATTCACCCGTCGCTAGATCCCATAGTTTAGCCGTGCGATCGTTACTCCCACTGACTAGATATCGATTGTTGGGATGGATCGCGATCTTCAAAATTGGATCGGTATGTCCGGCTAATATCTGCCGACATTCACCTGTGGCGACATCCCACAATTTGACGCTCGATTCCTCGCTCGAAGTCGCCAATATTTTACCATCAGGACTAAATACCACCGACCAGACTAAATTGCTATGGGCGTTAATATGCCACACAGCACTTGGCAAGTTACGACCAGAGAAAATAATCATCCTTGAATATCAAGCTTGCCAACCAGCCTAAATCTTAGCTAGACAAAGAGGTCTACCACGAAAATAGGTCAATTGGAATTTTCTTTCTTGGTAACTTGCCAAGTCGTGTGCCACAATAGTTGTCCGGTAGCTAAGTGCCAGAGATTGACATTACCATTTACATCGCCTGTGGCGAGGATGCGATCGTCGGGACTCAAGGCAAGGGAAAATACACTCCCCACGCGATCGGCAAATACCGAACCATGGAGATCGGCATTGGTAAAATTGACGCGATGCAAGATCGTATCTTTTAAATATGCCTGCCAAATACTCATCCCTGACAGATCTAAATCGCTCAAATCGGCATCGATCCGCACCAACAGATTCACCAAATTTCCGGCTGTATAATCTGCCCGATCCGGTAAGGTCGACAAAAAATCTCGCAATCTGGACTCGATTTGAGATTTATTACCAGGTAGATAAGTAACGATTTCATCTAAAATTAATCTGGCTTGAGTCTGACGGATATAATCTTTTGACTGTGCTTTAAGTAGAGCGTGGTTTTGCAATAGATTACCACTTTGTCCCGATCCTAATTCTTGGTACACTCCCTCAACAATGCGTTCGGTGATATATTCCATCACTACTGGTTGTTGGGAAAATTGGATCTGGGCAGTAGTATTAGCAGCAGTTTCTACCAAGCTACGTCTGGACAGAGAGCGGAGAATTTCTAAAAGGTTTTGTTGGGCGCGGAGGTTGATTAAATTCTGCTGAAGCTCGGTTAGGGACACAAATTCTCGCTCGATCGCCAACCAGTACATTACTTGTTTTTCTGAGTCGGACAGTCGATCGAATTGTTGTTTGAGTAAGTCGCGAATATCGTCGAATAATAAGGTAATGCGATCGGTTTCGAGTTGGCTGAGAAAGCTCGCTACATTCCCCCCCAATAAATCAATGATTGCGGCTGATACCATTTTTATCGCTAAGGGATTACCCGCATAATGTGTGACTAATTGTTGCCATTCCCGCTCTGAAGCAACTAGGGTACCGCGTTGTGTAGCAATTTCAGCTCCAGATCGATCGTCGATTCCAGCTAATACTAGAGATTTTACGGGCAGATTTTCACCTTCGAGAATATTAAATTCTTTGGGTTTTTCTCGACTTGTCAGTAAGATACAACTCTGATGGCGACTTTGAGCTAGTTGACTTAATAATTGTCCGTATTCTTCATAACCCGACCGATAAACTCCCGCCCGTTCGCCACCTTGTAAGATCGATTCGACATTATCTAATATCAGCAAACATCTCGATCGATTGAGACAGTTTAATAACTCGGCTAATTGCGCTGCTAGATTCCCATTTCGATCTAGTTCGGTTTGCTCTAGATC
>NZ_PVWO01000512.1 GCF_003003845.1 Chamaesiphon polymorphus CCALA 037
CATCCACCCATCCACCCGTCAACTCCTCGCTCTTTGCTCCGCGCTTTCCTAAAATCTAATATGCGATCGAAATGTCAGATAGCTTAGTTACCGGACGGGAATTATGGGCGTGGCGGAGATGGGCGCGCAATATGGCTGCATCTGAAGAGATTAGCGATCGTGAGATCGATTGGTTGCTGCAATCTGTTGCTAACCTAGATCGACTCACTTTGCGGCTAGAATCGATCGCACCAGATCGATCGATTGCCATTTCGATGCCACTCGATCGATTATCGGTATTATGGCGCGATCGAGTGGAACATCGCCAGCCCGTGCAGTATTTAATCGGCACTGCGTTTTGGCGAGATTTCGAGCTAGTTGTTTCGCCTGCGGTACTGATTCCCCGTCCCGAAACCGAATCGATTATCGATATTGCCGTAGCCAATGCCAGTAATGTCCAAAAACAGGGTATTTGGGTTGATTTGGGGACTGGGAGTGGTGCGATCGCGATCGGGCTAGCTAGGGAGTTACCAGATGCCCAGATTTATGCAGTAGACTATAGTGCTGCTGCTTTAGATATTGCTCGCCAGAATGCGACAAAGTTAGGTGTAATCGATGCTGATGCTCAGAGGCTACGCCAACGAATTAATTTCAGTCAAGGCAGTTGGTGGTCGTCTTTAGCCTACCTTCAGGGACGAGTTGCCGGAATGCTCTCTAACCCTCCATATATCCCTTCTGAGGAGGTGCTGCGGTTGCAACCCGAAGTTGTCAAGCACGAGCCACACTTAGCCTTGGATGGCGGTGTTGATGGCTTGGACGCGATTCGGATTTTAGTCGAAACCGCACCTGCGTATCTTCAGCCAGGGGGAATTTGGTTAATCGAAATGATGGCCGGACAGGGTAGTGCGGTCTTAGAGTTATTATCCGCACAGGGTAGCTATACCGACATGGAAATTATCGACGATTTAGCCGGACTCGATCGTTTCGTATTTGCAAGACTGCACAGTTAAAATTGGGTAGAGACGATTGTCACTACCCTAGTCGATCGAGCGTAAAATTTAATAAGCGAGAGTTTCGAGCGTTTCGCGCAGATAGCGTTGGACGCGAGCGTCAAGATTGAGATCGGATTGTTCTAAGGTCGATAGTTGCGATGCCCAGTGTTGAAACCCCGAACTAGCGGCGATCGCTTGTTTGAGGCTAGTCCAAACCGAGGTATCGTTCGTAGGTGTGGAGGAGGAGCTATTCATCGTACAAACTATGCCAAAAGGTAAATGATTTTGTGGTGTTAAGAATCTTGAAGACAACTTTTGTCACATCTCCCATCATAACTTAATTTATTCGACTGTCCACTTGTTTTGACAGACATCAGCCAAACAACAGAGATCGACCAGAGGATCTGGCGATCGCCGATCGAGAGCTTAAGATAATTGCTAGAAATTTTTAGATCGTACAATTCCATGGGATAATGTCCCAAATCGAGTCAGAGAACTGAGTTAAACGAAATATATCGCAATGCCTTTGTTACCAAACTTGTTTGGATTGGGTTATCTTAACCAATGTGACGTTTAATACAGGTGTTTACTGACTACTCTACAGCGAAAATATTGTCGAACACACATCTATCGCTGTCAATCGGTATCATATGTACCTATTTTAGGTATCGATCGCAATTATTATTTATTGGTGTCAAGAGCCAGAGAGGAAAAAAGCTGTGAGTGGAAATGAATCCCGGATGCAAGCAATTTATCAAATTACCAACCGCGAGCCAATGCCCCCCAAGGCTCCCAAACGGTTAGAAGATCTGTGGGCGTGCGATGTCTTTACTTTGGGCAAGATGCAAGAAAGCTTGCCCAAGGATGTCTTTAAATCTGTCAAAAAGACGATCCAAACTGGCGAACCGCTAAACATTGACATCGCTGACTCCATCGCAGTGGCGATGAAAGACTGGGCGATCTCTAAAGGCGCGCTTTACTACGCTCACGTCTTCTACCCGCTGACTAATGCCACTGCTGAAAAGCATGACGGTTTTGTCTCCGTCCAAAGCGATGGCTCGGTCATCTCTGAGTTTGCTGGTAAGCTCTTAGTGCAAGGCGAACCCGACGGTTCTTCCTTCCCTAACGGTGGCATTCGTTCCACCTTTGAAGCTCGCGGTTATACGGCTTGGGACGTCACTAGTCCAGCCTTTATCATGGAAACCGATAATGGTTCCACCTTGTGCATTCCGACAGTGTTTGTCTCTTGGACTGGCGAAGCTCTCGATAAAAAGACACCCCTGTTGCGATCGAATGCTGCGATGAATAAAGCCGCAACTAGAGTTCTCAAAATCTTGGGCAACAGCAACATTGCCCCTGTCAACTCTAGCTGTGGTGCCGAGCAAGAATACTTCTTGGTCGATGCCAACTTCGCTAACAGTCGTCCTGACTTGTTACTTGCAGGCAGAACTCTGTTTGGGAAACCACCCGCTAAAGGTCAACAATTTGACGATCACTACTTCGGTGCCATTCCCGAACGCGTACAGGTGTTCATGCAAGATGTCGAAGAAAAACTCTACCGACTCGGCATTCCGGCCAAAACCCGCCACAACGAAGTCGCACCCGGTCAATTTGAAATCGCACCTTACCATGAGGCTGCTAACGTTGCGACAGACCACCAGCAACTGATCATGACCACGCTCAAGACCATGGCCAAAAAACATGGCTTCATGTGCTTGCTCCATGAAAAACCGTTTGCAGGCATCAATGGTTCTGGCAAACACGTCAACTGGTCGGTTGGCAACTCTACCCAAGGTAACTTATTAGATCCGGGCGACAATCCTCACTCCAACGCTCAATTCTTGGTCTTCTGCGGCGCGATCATTCGCGGGATTCACACCTATGGCCCGCTGTTGCGTGCGGTCATTGCGACGGCTAGCAACGACCACCGTTTGGGTGCTAATGAAGCTCCACCAGCAATTATCTCGATCTACTTAGGCGATCAATTGCAAGATGTGTTCGAGCAAATCAAACAAGGCCAACTGAAGGGATCGAAATCTAAAGGTGTAATGCACATTGGTGTCGATACCTTACCGATCTTGCCAACAGATGCAGGCGATCGCAACCGAACTTCACCGTTTGCTTTTACTGGTAACCGTTTTGAGTTCCGTGCAGTCGGTTCGGGACAGTCGGTAGCAGGCCCATTAGTGGCTATGAACACGATCCTGGCAGATTCGCTCACCTGGATGGCCGATAAATTAGAGGCGGAAACAGCCAAAGGCACCGCGCTCAATACCGCTATTGAGACCGTACTCAAAGAAGTCATCGATAACCACGGCGCAGTAGTATTCAATGGCAACGGTTACTCGGAAGAGTGGCACAAAATGGCCGTTGAAGAACGCGGTTTGCGCAACCTGCGGACGACAGCAGATGCTTTACCCGTACTGAATGAAGAAGCGATCGTCAAATTATTCGAAAACTTAGGGATTTTATCGCCTGTAGAATTGGCAAGTCGTTATGAAACTTACGCCGAGCAGTATATCAAGTCGATCGAGGTCGAAGCTAAACTGGTCATCAGCATTGCCAAAACGTTGATTTATCCAGCCGCTAGCCGTTACTTAACTGACTTAGCTACTACTATTTCCGGACTCAAAGAAATCGGTGTCGATTTCGATGCCGAAAGTGCTCACAAAGTCGCTGGCTTGACTAAATCGATGATGGATTTGGTCAGCAAGTTAGAATCATCGTTACACAATGAGGATTTTGACTCGATGGAAGCACACATGCAATATCTGGTCAAAACCGTGCGTCCGCTGATGGATGATGTTCGCAAATATGCAGACGGACTCGAAGCTGAAGTCGCCGACGACCTATGGCCATTGCCTACTTATGAGGAAATGTTGTTTATTAAATAACATCAACGCAACTTAAAGTTATTTAGCCGTCAGACCATTCGATCGAATCGAGTGGTCTTTTTTGGTGGCGTTACGTGTTTTGCTGGTGCGATCGAAATGCTTTGCCCTCACCCCCAGCCCCTCTCCCAATTTTGGGAGAGGGGAGCCGGAGGG
>NZ_PVWO01000513.1 GCF_003003845.1 Chamaesiphon polymorphus CCALA 037
GAGATGTGTATAAGAGACAGTATTCGCCCAACAACAAGCCGATCTGAAATTTGGTAAACCATGGGGCGCATTGGATGAGTATCAGCAAACTCAACTGCGATCGCATGTTTATAAGACGATTATTAAAGACTTGTGGATCGGGACATTTCACGGCTTATTTAGTAAAGTTTTACGATTTGATATTGACAAATATCAAGATGAGAAAGGACGCACTTGGAATAGGAATTTCTCGATTTTCGATGATAGTGACTGTCAGGGGCTAGTCAAGCAGATTGTTGTCAAGCAATTAGATTTAGACGACAAGAAGTTCGAGCCGCGTAACGTTCGCTATGCAATTAGTACTGCCAAAAATCAGGGTTTATCGCCAGATGAATATAGCAAGCAGCAAAATGATTACCGAGGCAGAGTGATCTCGGATGTGTACAAACACTATCAAGATGCGCTGTGTGCGAATAATGCCCTCGACTTTGACGATTTATTATTAGTCCCCGTCCAACTATTTCGTCAAAATGCCCAAGTTTTAGATTATTGGCATCGCAAATTCCGACATATATTAGTCGATGAATATCAAGATACCAATCGCACCCAATACGATCTGATTCAACTATTAGTTACTAATGGTGTCGATAGTAAAATATTTGACGCATGGGAACATCGATCGATCTTTGTGGTTGGCGATGCCGATCAATCTATCTATTCATTCCGCGCGGCAGATTTTACGATTCTGATGAATTTTCAGGACGATTTCGGCGATAGTATGCCCGACGATCGAACTGAGACGATGGTGAAGTTAGAAGAAAACTATCGATCGCGCGAGAATATTTTAGCTGCTGCCAATCATTTAATCCAACATAATACCCAACGGATCGATAAAATTCTTAAAGCCACGCGCGGCGAAGGCGAACCGATCTTCTTGTATAAAGCCGATAATGAGATCGATGAAGCTGAATTTGTCGTTGGGCAAATTCGCAAACTCTTACGCGAAAATCCCGAACTAAACTACGGTAATTTTGCTGCGTTGTACCGGACGAATGCCCAGTCGAGACCGATTGAAGATGCCTTTGTCCGATCGCAAATTCCGTATACAATTGTCGGTGGCTTAAAGTTCTACGATCGGCGAGAAATTAAAGATATCGTTGCCTATTTACGGGCGATCGCCAATCCTAGCGATACCGTTAGTTTGCTGCGCGTGATTAATACCCCCAGACGTGGCGTCGGACAAACCACGATCGATAATCTCCAAAATGCCGCACAGCAATTAGGCGTTCCGTTATGGGAAATCTTAAATGATGAAACTTCAGTTAAAACTGTCGCAGGACGATCGTCAAAAGGCGTACTAAATTTTGCCGAAATTATTAATAAGTGGCGGAGCGAAGCCGAAACGCGTCCGGTGGTGGACATCGTGACGGGCATTGTCGAAGATACTGGTTACGTCCACGAGTTGCAAACGCAAGGTACAGATGAAGCTCTAGAACGCATTCAAAACGTCCAAGAATTAGTCAACGCGACGATTCAATTTCAAGAAGAAAATGATGCGCCAACTCTCGAAGCTTATTTAGCCAGTGCCGCTCTAAGTTCCGATCTGGATAATCTTCAAGAAGGTAAAGAAGCCGTCTCTCTGATGACATTACACGCGTCGAAAGGACTAGAATTTCCAATCGTGTTTCTAGTGGGATTAGAAGCAGGATTATTCCCAAGCTTTCGATCGCTCAACGATCCGATGGCGGTTGAAGAAGAACGCCGTTTGTGCTACGTGGGCATCACTCGCGCGCAAGAAATGTTATATCTATCTCACGCCCGCGAACGTCGCTTGTATGGCTCTAGAGAACCCGCCCTTCGATCGCAATTTATCGGAGAGTTACCACCAGAATTACTTAATAGCAACCTGCGTACCAAAGTCAAAGCTCAAACACCCGATCGTACTTCACCCAAAGATCCCAAAACTGTCGGTAAAACTCATGCGCAAACTACAGGTTGGCGCGTTGGCGATCGCGTGATTCACCGCAGTTTTGGAGTGGGGCAAATTTCTCATGTATTTGGGACTGGAAATAAACAATCGATCGCCATTAAATTTCCCAATCTCGGTCAAAAGATTGTCGATCCTAAGATTGCTGGACTCCAGAAAATTGAATGAGAAAATTATCGATCCTTCGATCGATATTTAGCGAGGGAGTTGCTCGATCGCTTTCATAATCCGATTGTAGTCGGCCATTTGCCCTTGCTGCTTAAATAGTTCTGCTGACTTGCGTAAATCTGCCAAACCCTGTTTGTTGTTACCTAATTGCAGCCAAGCGATACCACGATTGGCGTAGGCTTGGGCAAAGGCAGGTTTAAGGGAGATCGTGCGATTGGCATCTTCGATCGCGCCTTTATGGTCGCCGAGTTGATATTTGGCAAACCCCCGCACGAAGTAGCCTTCGGGGAGATTGGGGTTAGCGGCGAGCGCGCGATTGGAGTACTCGATCGCAGCTTTGTTATCGCCTAACTGGAGCTTGGCAACGCCAATATTACTGTAGGCTTGGGCGAGATTTGGTTTGAGCGCGACACCGCGCTCAAAATCCGGGATCGATGCTTGATTGTTCCCCAGCCGAAGATTGGCCAAACCGCGATTGATATAGGCTTCGGCTAATTTAGAATCGATCGCCAGCGCGCGATTGGCATCTTCGATCGCTCCCTGTTGGTCGCCTAATTCCGACTTAGCTAGACTGCGATTGGAATAAGCGATCGGTAGTTTAGGATCGAGCGCGAGCGCGCGATTGCTATCCTCAATGACACCTTTATTATCGCCGATCTTGAATTTAGCCAGACCGCGATTGACATAAGCCAGCGCAAATTTAGGATCGAGCGCAATGGCACGATTGGTATCCTCGATCGCGCCTTGAGGATTGCCTAACTCGGCTCTGGCATAGGCTCGATTGGAGTAAGCTTGGGGATATTTAGGATTGAGGGCGATACTCTTGGTGTAGTCATCAGCCGCACCTTGCTTGTCGTCGAGTTGAAACTTGGCTACCCCGCGTATATAGTAAAGTCGCGCATTGTTGGAGTCGATCGCGATCGCTCGATCGGCCTGAGTTAACATCCCACGATAGTTACCTTTGCTCTCTTCGAGGATGGCGTTAGCTAAGTAATCCTCGACGGGTTTGGGTTTGGCGGCGACTGTCGTCCGTGCGTAACCATCAATTCCGGCTGTGGCGGCGAGCTTGGCAAAAGTATTGATAGTAATGCCCAGATTGTATCCAGTCTTGACGCGCACATTGTCATTGGCCGTCGTTTGGAGCTTGGTATCGATATCGCCTTGACCGTGGATGGCGATTAACTCGCCGCGTTCGTTCCAAACGGGGCCGCCACTTTGTCCCGGCAACGTATTATTGCTGTAGATTAGCGAATAGCCTTTGCCCTGTTGCTTATTAGGGGGGTTGGCAACCACATCCCCTTTGACGATCGCAAACACGGAGGTATTAATCGCCGACGATAATGGAAACCCAGACACATAAACGGTTTCAGTTGCTTCGACGCGATCGGAGTTGTCAATTAGCTTGGCAATCGGATAACTTTTGTTGCTGGTAAAGGTAACTGCTGCTAAATCGACATTATTGGGAAAAGTTTTGATCTGGCCGATTTGATACTTAGTATCATCTGAAGTCGTAAGTTGGCAGCCACTCTTTCTAAAATTATGTGCCACCGTCAGCACTGTATAAGTATTGCCATTTTTGCGAATGATTACCCCCGAACCAAAGTCGCACCCGGTAATCTGTACGGTGGTTTGTTTGGCAATCCTCTGGATCTCGACTGGTGATAGTGCTACCGCAGGTGAAACGGAGCTGACTAAAGCGATCGCAAATAGTCCGCCAGAGGTCATCGATCCCAGCAGTGCAGTCGGCAACAAATAGTTTTTCATCTTCAGCAAAAATATCCGATCGACACAATATTAACCTAAGTTGCTAGTTATGAGTGGGGGAG
>NZ_PVWO01000086.1 GCF_003003845.1 Chamaesiphon polymorphus CCALA 037
CCCCCCTTATAAGGGGGGGCTTTTTCTTGCTCTCTGCCTTTATAGAATCAATTTGGGATCTTTCGATCGCGTAGCGTCCGCTGTGCGGAATCGAGCGGGAGATCCCAGTCATTGGGTCAACGAAATGGCGATTGCACCAAATCTCATTCCAAAGAAACGTGGCTATAGTCTATGTAATATTCGGGGTGATTCATTTAATCTTGAAGTCATCTTAGAGGATAATAATGTGATTCTAATTACACGATTGTCTGAGAGGTCAAAGCGCGATGCAAAGAGCTATGAGTATTCGTCTGAACCCCTACGTACTTGCGATTACGATGGTTGCTATGGCCACTTTCGTGACTTATTGGCTGTTGCCAATATTCAAGGCTGAAACCCATGTTGTGTTTGATGCAATTGTCGTAGTCGTCGCTTGGTATGGCGGCATGAAGGCGGGGTTATTAACCGTAGCTCTCTCAACCTTTATAAATAGTATTTTTATTTTATCGATTGATTCCCCGCAGGTGCCGATCTCCTCGGATGGCGGAGAACGATGGCACCTGCTCTCATCTACCTTCAGTGCCCTACTGGTTGTATTTCTAACTTCAAAATTGCACGCTGCTCGGCAGCGCGTTGAGCAACTGGGTATTCGGCAAATGCAAGAAAAGGAAAGCCAACTGCACATGGCTGGACAAGCGGCTCAGATGGGCATTTGGGATTGGGATATGGTGAGTGGAGCCATCACTTGGTCTGTGGAACATGCAGCCATCTTTGGGTTGGTACTCGATGAGTTTGATGGCAAATACAGAACCTTTGAGTCCTGTATTCATCCGGACGATCTCGCTGGGCTGGATCGTGCAGTAGATCGGGCAATCCAGCGACGGATGATTTATCAACATGAATACCGAGTTGTTTGGGGGGATGGTAGCATTCACTGGGTCGAAGGGCGAGGGCAAGCCTTGTATGATGCAACTGGGCGACCCATCCGAATGTCTGGGATTGCCCTCAATATCGATCGACGCAAAGAGGCTGAATTGGCACTGCAGCGATACGAACACATCTTTGCAACAACCCCAGATTTGATCGCCTTGGTCGATCCCACCTATACCTATCAAATGGTCAACCAAGCCTATCTGCGGCGGTTTCAAAAGCGACCAGGGGAGATTATTGGGTATCCCATTGCTGAAATTGTGGGCAAAGAGGTGTTTGAAACAGAATGTAAACCACGCCTCGATCGTGCCCTCGCTGGGGAACGGGTACAGTTTGACCTCTGGTACGACTTTCCCATCGCCAAGCAACGCTACCTCAGCATCACCTACACCCCTTACAGAGAAACCGATCGATCGATCGCAGGGGTTATGGTCAGCATTCGTGACATAACTAATCTACAGCAGGCTGAAACAGAGCTGCAACAGCGGGAAGAACATCTACGCCAGATTCTGCAACAAATGCCCGTCATGTTAGATGCGTTTGATGCAGATGGCAATATTATCTGCTGGAATCAAGAGTGTGAAAGGATTACAGGCTTCTCTGCTGAAGAGGTGGTTGGGAATCCAAGCATTATGGAATTGTTTTACCCTGGGGCGGCCTATCGGCAGCAGATGATGGCAGCGTGGGCAGAGCGGGGTAACGATTACCGTAACTGGGAGTGGGACGTTACCTGTAAAGATGGCACGATTTGCACGATTTCTTGGTCGAATCTTTCCGATCGGTTTCCGGTTCCAGGTTGGGCGGCCTGGGGGATTGGTGTAGATGTGACCGAACGCAACCAGAACATCGATGCCCTAAGCAGCCTGAATGCAGACCTAGAAAGCCAGCTTGCCGATTGTAGGGCTAGACTCGCTAAACAATCCCAGCAGCATGAACCACCTGAATAGGACGAGTTGCTCATGCGTGGGGGTTGATTATTACCTATGGTCACGCATTTGGTATTAATTATCAGTTATTGAAGATTCTATTTTCAATCCTTCAACTCCACAATCTTTGAGACCAAAGACACCGTTCGCCGAAGTCATATTAAACTGAAGCGGCACGATCGTAATGTAGTTTTGTTTAATTGCCTGAACATCCGTTTCGATCTCTGGGGGGAGATGGAAATGTTCGGGTTGCTCCAAATCTTGCACGACTTCGCCAGACAACCAATAGTAAGTTTTACCGCGCGGATCTACCCGCTTTTGGAACGTATCGAAATAGCGTCTGAGTCCTTGGCGGGTAATCTTAACACCCGCAATTTCGGCAGCAGGTACGGGGGGGACATTGACGTTTAATAATAAAGATTCTGAGAGGGGTTGGTGTTCTAAATGCGCGATTAAATCTCTGGCAAAATCTGCGGCGGGTTGAAACTCCCGATAACTGAAACTAGTCAGACTCAGGGCAATGCTAGGAATGCCCTCGATCGTGCCTTCCATCGCCGCAGACACCGTTCCTGAGTATAAAACGTCCGTGCCTAAGTTGGCACCGTGATTGATGCCAGAGAGGACGAAATCGGGCAACCTGTCGAGCAATGCGCCTAGTGCCAATTTTACACAATCTGCGGGCGTACCCGAACACGACCAAGCTCTTACGGTATGATGAAAAATCCCCGCAACTTCTTCAGCCCGAATCGGATCGTGGAGTGTTAAACCGTGTCCGGTAGCCGATCGCTCGCGATCGGGACAGACTACAATTACTTCATGTCCGGCGAGGGCGAGGGTGTCTGCTAGTGTCTTGATGCCAAGAGCAAAGATCCCATCATCGTTGCTAATTAATAATCTCATGCGGATCTATGCGAGGTAGCTGTTGATGTCTTTTTAGCACATCTGAGGCCGCGCGTGCTGAATTAATCTCGATATTGACGTTTGACTATCTTCTCTAACTTCAAGTAATATGCTGGGGTCGGTAGATTGGCGTAAAGCCAACACATACTGGAGGTAATCATTGTTAGATTCGATGCGGGGTGTGCTACGTAAAGCGGGAAAATTAGGCCGATTGGTGCCTGCGAGCGATCTCCAGCGGGCGAAATTCGATCTGCTCAGAACGCTAGTTCGGCGAGATTTGGAGGCGCGCTACAAAGGTTCGGTACTGGGCAATCTGTGGCCGTTAGTCAATCAATTATCGCAATTACTAATCTACACTTATGTATTTGCGATCGTGCTCAAAGTTAAGCTCAGTTTGCAGGGCGTGCCCGAAAATAATTTTACATTCGGCTTATGGCTATTTACCGGATTGATTCCGTGGATGTCATTTACAGGCGGCTTAACGCAAGCGGCCATTTCGGTAATCGCTCAACCAAATTTAGTCAAGAAAGTCGTATTTCCACTAGCTTTATTACCGATCGTACCAGTTGTGTCGGCTTTTATTGAAAGTGCTTTTGGACTGATTGCTTTAATTTTCTTTGTAGCTCTGAGCATTCATACTTTACATCCAACTTTAGCATTACTACCGCTGGTGTGGTTGACGCAGTTATTATTAACGACTGGCTTGGGTTATTTGGCCGCAGGTTTGACGGTATTTTTACGCGATATTCCCCAAGTATTAGCGGTGGTTTTAAATATTTGGTTTTATATGACACCGATTATTTATCCAGCTTCGGCAATTCCCGCAGAGTTTCGCGATTGGATCTTTTGGTTGAATCCATTGGCGACAATTTCGGAAGTTTATCGAGATCTAATTTTAGTAGGTGAAGTCAAACATTGGGGCGAATGGGGCGTGGCTGCGGCAATTTCGGCGATCGTATTTGCTGGTGGTTTTGCAGTATATAAGCGGTTACGTCCGGTATTTGCGGATGTCTTGTAAGCTGCAATATTAGCGATCGATATTTATGAAGTGGTGAGGAGTAATAGTAGTATGGGATCGGACATTGCCATTTCCCTTAATAATGTCTCGAAATGCTTTAAGCAATACAAGCAGCCTGTCGATCGACTTAAAGAGATGATTTTTCCAGGTAAATCGTATACCCAGGAATTTTGGGCACTCCGCGATATCTCCTTTGAAATTATGAGGGGAGAAACGATGGGAATTATCGGGCGTAATGGTGCGGGTAAATCGACATTATTACAACTAATCTGCGGTACCTTAACGCCTACTCATGGCGATATTCAAGTCAATGGTAGAGTAGCTGCTTTATTAGAGCTGGGTGCAGGCTTTAATCCAGAATTTACCGGACGCGATAATGTTTATATGAATGGCGCGATCGCGGGGCTTTCTAAAGCAGAAATCGACGATCGATTCGATAATATTGCCGCATTTGCCGACATCAAAGATTTTATCGATCGACCTGTCAAGAATTATTCGAGTGGAATGTATGTCCGCTTGGCATTTGCTGCGGCAATTCATGTCGAGCCAGACATTTTAATTGTTGATGAAGCTTTAGCTGTCGGCGATATGTTTTTTCAGGCAAAATGTATGACACGGATGCGGCAGATGATGGAATCTGGCGTAACGGTATTATTCGTCAGCCACGATACTGGCTCTGTCAAAAGTTTTTGTCAAAGAGGTGTATTTTTAGAAGGTGGCGAACTGAAAAAAATCGGTAAGGCATCAGATGTCGTCGCTAGTTATATCAGCGTCATTCATGGCGATATGAATCAAGATCTAAAACTTCAGTTGCAACAAAATCTTGAAAATAGCCAAGAAAATCTCGATCTTCAGAATGGTAAGTCGGCTAAAAATTCAACTATCGATGCCGAGATTTCGGAAATATTTGTCGATACCACTCAACAAGTAAAACTAGCCGAAGGCTGCCATCGTTATGGCGAAGGTGGTGCCAAAGTCTTAGATATCAAACTCCTAAACAGTCAGCATCAACCTACCGCCGAACTAGAATCGCGAGAAGATTTCATCATTCAAGCTGCAATCTTGTTTGAAAAAGATTTCCCTACCTTTTGTTTTGGTTACTTAATTAGGGATATCAAAGGTATCGATATTATCGGGACTGTGACATCGGTTGAAAAAGTCGATATGCCACCAGCAACGGCAGGACAAGTATACGTCGTCGAAATGCGATCGAAAAATATGCTCAATGTCGGTGTTTATACGCTTACTGTTGCCGTCGAGTTACCAGTAGTGATGAATCAAAATCATATCTTTTTAGATTATATTGACGATGCGATCGTGTTTAAAGTTAATATGGCCGAAGATCCACTCGATCGATTTACTGCGAAAGTTTATGTTCCTGCTGAAATTAAGTGCAAGCATGTAAGTAATTAAATTATATTAGTTGGTGCGTTACTACGATCTGATAATTTTGAACCGCAGAGACGCAGAGAGCGCAGAGAAAGAAGAAGCTACCTAATCTTCTTCTTTTCCTACCTTTGTGTCCTTTGCGTCTCTGCGGTTGAAAAATATTAATTCAGAAGTAACGATTGTTAAAAAAAATATTTAGAATTGCCATAGCCGATCGATCTAATAATATTAACTTATGCAAAATCCTCAAGCAAAACTTAATTATTTCATCCACAAGTCAGCCTGTGTCGAAACAGATAAGATCGGTTCTAATACTCGCATTTCAGCTTTTGTCACAATCGAAGCTGATGTCCAGATTGGGAATGATGTGATTATCCATCCACATGTGACGATCTCATCGGGTGTTACTATCGGCGATGGTGTCGAGATTTTCCCTGGAGCTTATTTAGGGAAAGAGCCAAAAGGTGCGGGAGCAACGGCGAGGAAACCTGAATTCGATCGCATTATCTCGATCGGAGATAATTGCTCGATCGGGCCAAATAGTGTTATTTATTATGACGTAAAAATCGGTAAAAATACTTTAGTTGGGGATAATGCTTCAATTCGAGAAAAAGTGAGGATTGGCGAGTTTTGTATTCTCAGTAGAGGCGTGACGGTTAACTATAATACCCAGATTGGCGATCGGACTAAAATTATGGATCTCACCCATATTACGGGTAATTGTGAGATTGGTAATGATGTATTTATTAGTGTGTTAGTGGCGACTACTAACGATCGGGCGATCGGGAAACTCGAATATAATGAAGACCGCATTCAAGGCCCCAAAATTGAAGATAATGTGGCAATTGGTGCGGGAGCAAATATTCTTCCTGGCGTGCGGATTGGGATGGGATCGATCGTGGCCGCCGCAGCGGTAGTTAGTAAAGATATTCCGGCAGGAAAAATGGTTGCTGGTAATCCCGCGCGGGTCATTAAAAGTGTCAATGAGGTCGACTAAGAATGTGATAATTGTAATGGTTGAAACCGAATCATTACCACTTGCAAACTAATCTTTTGAGGATATTTTTGATAACACTACTCGGCTCTGCTGTAACTTATTATGCGATCGAGAACCCTTTCCGGAAATTTATCGTCAAACTCATATAATCGAAAATATCTACATATTAAATTGACAAATGAGCACGATCGACCGATGTGAAATTATCGATCTACCTAGAATCCAAGATCCGCGCGGCAATCTTACCTTTGTAGAGTCGGGCAAACATATCCCGTTCGATCTGCAAAGAGTGTATTATCTGTATGATGTTCCTGGCGGTGCCGAACGCGGCGGACACGCGCACAAAGAGCTACAGCAGTTGATTATTGCGATTTCGGGTAGCTTTGATGTTATTTTGGACGATGGCTGCGCTACCAAGCGTTTTCATCTCAACCGCTCTTACTATGGATTGTATGTCTGTCCGATGGTGTGGCGGGAACTAGATAACTTCTCTTCGGGATCTGTGTGCATGGTGCTAGCTTCGATCTTTTACGACGAATCCGATTATTACCGCGATTATGATGAGTTTTTGGCAGCCGTGCGGAGCAAAGCTTGATGAAAGTACCTTTTCTAGATTTTCAGGCTCCTTATCTGGAATTAAAGGCGGAGCTAGATGACGCATATGCGCGGGTGATGGCATCTGGCTGGTATATTCTGGGTGAGGAAGTTGCCGCATTTGAAGCGGAGTTTGCCGCTTATTGCCAAACTCAGTACTGCATTGGCGTCGGGAATGGCTTGGAGGCTTTGCACCTAATTTTGCGTGCGATGGACATTGGTGCTGGCGATGAAGTCATCGTCCCCGCAAATACTTATATTGCCAGTTGGCTGGCAGTGTCGCAGGTGGGAGCGACTCCCGTAGCTGTCGAACCAGACGAGCGTACCTATAATATCGATCCGTCGCTCATCGAAGCTGCCATCACCGCGCGCACGAAGGCGATTATGGCGGTGCATTTGTACGGTCAGCCTGCGGATATGGATGCGATTAATGAGATTGCCAAACGACACAATCTGCAAGTTATTGAAGATGCCGCACAAAGTCATGGTGCTAGGTACAAACAACGTCGCACTGGCGGTTTGGGTAATGCGGCGGGGTTTAGTTTCTACCCTAGCAAAAATCTCGGCGCGATCGGCGATGCTGGCGCGGTAACGACGAATGATGCCGAGTTGGCAGATCGGATTCGCTTGCTCCGCAACTATGGCTCTCGCATCAAGTACGAAAATGAAATTGCGGGATATAACAGCCGCTTGGATGAATTGCAGGCGGCATTCTTGCGCGTCAAGCTTGCTAAACTCGATGAGTGGAACGCTCGCCGCGTCAGCGTTGCCGATCGATATCTAGCCGCTCTTGGCAAAAATCCCCAGTTAACTTTGCCTGTCGTCCCCGCTTGGGCCGATCCGGTATGGCATTTATTTGTAGTGCGTCACCCCAATCGGTATAATTTAGAGCAACATCTGCGCCAAAATGGGGTAGCAACTCTGATTCATTACCCTACACCACCCCATTTGTCAGCAGCGTATCGCCAAGCGGGAACGCCTCAAGGGAGCTTGCCGATTACCGAGCGGATTAGCAACCAAATTATCAGCTTGCCGATGGGATCGCATCTGAGCGATCTGCAACTCGACATCGCGATCGCCACGTTATTGGAGGATATCTAAGTGAGACAAACCCCTTCAATTAGCGTCGTTACGCTCGCCTATCAGCATGAGAAATATATTGCTGAAGCCATTCAGAGCATTTTAGATCAAACCTTTACCGATTTTGAATTGATCGTCGTTAATGATGGCTCGACAGATCGCACCGATGAAATTATTCGCAGCTTCCAAGACGATCGAATTATCTATATATATCAGGAAAATCAAGGGCCGAGTGCGGCTGCAAATAACGGCATCTTAGCATCGTCGGCTAAATATATCGCGCTGATGTCTGGTGATGATGTGTGTTATCCTCAACGATTGGCGGTTGAATATCAGCACTTACATGATTCTGGCAATCGAGTAGTGTTTTCGTGGGTGGATTTTATCGACGACGATAGTCAGCCGTTTGTTGGCGAGCACTTCGCGCAAGATTTTTTCAATCATCCGCAGCGCAGCCGCGCTGAAATGTTCAATTGGTTTTTTATGAAGGGTAACTATTTATGTGCAGTTACTGCCTTAGTAGAAAAGGAAATATTAGTCGAATGCGGCTTATTTAATCCGGTATTAATTCAGCAACAAGATTTTGAAATGTGGGTGGAAATCGTTAAGAAGCACGATATATCTTTATTAGAGGATAAATTAGTTAAATATCGCGTGCGATCGGGCGACAACAACTTAAGTAGCGATCCGACTAATTCAGTACGATCGATTTTTGAAGGCTACCAACTCTATCGTAAAATTCTCAACAATACCCCGATCGAGCTATTTAGGGCGAGTTTTCCAGAGGCAAGCGATCGACAGGAACTAACTGAAGGCGATAGTTACGAACTAGCTAAAGCTTTTATCTATTTAAATCACGATCTTACGCTACTTAGGCATATCGGTATCGAAAAATTGTTCGATCTGCTCCAATCCGAACGAACTTTACGGTTTGCCAAAGCTAAATATAATTTCGGTCTGCCAGAATTATACGCACTAACTAAAGATGCCGATCTGACTAATAGTAGACTTCAAGTCGAATTAGCTCGATCGCAATTGCAACTCCAACAGGCTCAATCTGAATTAACTCAAGCTCAAGCTAGTTTGCGAGAATATGCCGATAAAATTAGAGCAATGGAGCTAGAGGGAATATGGATGTTGAAACTACTCAGATCGCTATTAAAGAAATTAATTGGAGGTCTATTTAGGTGAGAATATTAACTTATATTGTTCCACGCAAAAGAGTTAAAATGATACTTCTCTGAGTTGAAGAGTATGCTATTTTTAGATTTAAATATTGAATTTTCATAAGAACGACTAACTATTAATAAGCTAATGGCATCAATACATTTATTTACGAGCATTACCGCAAACTATATTCCTAAGGCAAGAGTGCTTGCCAAGTCTTTGAAAAAGTTTCATCCAGACTATCAATTTCATATCGTTCTTTCCGATCGAGTACCGAGTTGGCTCGATCTGGATAACGAACCTTTCGATACCGTTATTACCATCGAGGAATTGTCGATTCCCAATCTCAAGAGTTGGATCTTTAAACATACCCTCGTCGAGATGTGTACGGGGGTTAAAGGATTTGCTTTTCAAGAGATTGTCAGACGCTATCAACCCGATTATGTATTCTTTTTCGATCCGGATATCGTCATTCTTTCCCCGATCGATTCATTAATAGATAAGTTAAACAAAAATAGTATTTTACTAACACCCCATCAAACCGAACCGGAACAACTCGATCGCGCGATCGTCGATAATGAGATTTGCAGTCTCAAGCATGGTGTCTTCAATCTCGGATTTCTAGGAATTCGTCCCACTCCTGGCTCGGAAGGGTTGAAATTTATCGACTGGTGGGCAGCGAGACTCCAAAACTATTGCTATGATGATAAGCTAAATGGATTATTTACCGATCAAAGATGGGTCGATCTAGCTCCAGCCTTTTTTAGCGATTTGTGCATTACTCGCGAGCCGATTTATAATGTCGCCACTTGGAATCTCACCCATCGAGTTGCAACGGGAAGTATCGAAAAAGGCATTCAGATTAACGGACAGCCAATTTGTTTTTATCACTTCTCTGGTTTCGATAGTGGCGATCAAGAAGTCATGCTCAAACAATATGGCAAACAGAGTCCCGTTTTATTTGAATTAAGAGATTGGTATATCGAGCAATGCCAACTCGCCGAACAAGAAAAGTTGGGACAAATAGATTGCGCGTATCGATGTTTTGATAATGGCGAAGTAATTACCAAATTACAGAGAATTGTCTATCGCTCTCGCGTCGATTTGCAACAAGCATTCCCCGATCCATTTGCGACTACAGATGTAGATAAATCTTATCTAGCATGGTGTCAGCATACCGGAACTTCAGATGCGATCGAATTTAGCGCGGAATCTCCCGAAGCTATGCGATCGGAATTAGTGCGACTCCAAACAGAATTGAGTTCGATTAAATCATCGCGATCGTGGCGGTTTGTCAGAAAATTATTGGGTAAGTCAGTATAAATATTAATATCGATTTCATCTAATTTAGAGCGGTGTTGAAGATAAATGTCGCATAAATATTAGTGATATTTAGACGATCGATTTACAGGTAATGGCTAGTTTGGGTATCTATTTAGCACGATCGATATAAAGATTAAGCGCGATTCGATCCTCGCGATCGTAATTTCGGAATATTAACAAAATTCTTAGGGGTGTAAAAATAAATGACCATCAATTTACATGTGATGCACAGTTGGGGTGGAGGACTGGAGCGATGGGTAAAAGAGTACGCACAATCCGATAGTCGCGATACTAATTTCGTACTCAAATCGATCGGCGAGCATGGTACGCCAGCCAAACAAATCCATTTATATCGCAATATTGAAGATCGGATTCCATTGCGGATGTGGCAGCTAGACAAGCCAATTGTCGCTACCTCAGCCATGCACTTAGAATATCGTTATATCTTACAAGAAATTATTGATGTATTTAAGATCGATTGTATATTAATCTCCTCGTTTATCGGACATGCCTTCGAGCTATTACAAACCGATCGCCGCACGGTCATTATTTGTCATGATTTTTATCCATTCTGTCCGGTAATTGTTGCTTATTTTAAAGGTAATTGTGAAGAATGTAACTTTAGTCATCTGAAGACTTGCTATGCCGAAAATCCCGTCAGGTTTTTCCCTTTTACTTCCGCGATCGAATGGATGGAAATTCGCGATACCTTCGTGCGCGCGCTCAGAAGTAAATATATTCCGCTGATTATACCATCGCCGTTTATCAAAGAGCGATTGGTATCATTAGAACCGAAACTAGCGGATGTACCGATGCTGGTAATCTCACATGGTATTTCCCCATTAGCATCGGTAGAAGCATTAACTACCGAGCTACAGGCTCCGCCGAAAAACAGGCCGCGAATTATGATTCTAGGCGAACTATCTACCCATAAGGGATTAGAATTATTCGGTCAAATTTGCGATCGCTTGTGTGAAGTTGCCGATGTATATTTGGTTGGTTGTGGCGATGATGGCTTTGTATTTAAACGCAAGCCTCAGGTAACGATTATCGCCCGATATAAACGTGAAGAATTAGCAACAATAGTTGACAAATTAGATATAGATCTGGGATTGCTGCTGTCAGTATGGACTGAAACTTTTAGCTTCACATTAAGCGAACTCATGTCGATGGGTATTCCAACATTGGCAACTAAAATTGGTAGCTTTGCCGATCGAATTGAAGATGGCGTTAATGGATTTTTAGTACCACCAGATCCAGAAAAGATCGTGTTCAAAGTTAACGATCTCCTCGACGATCCCAAAACTTTGCAAGAAATTCGCGATCGACTATCATCTTTTCAGCACAAAAGCGTCGAGCAGATGGTAATTGAATATCAAGAGCGATTGGGTAATGAAGCATTCGATTCGCACAAAACAGCGACACTGACGCCAGCCAAAACTTTACCTCAAGACTTAGATCTCGAGCAGCTTCAATTACAAATTGCCCTTCAGCAACACGAGTTAGCAGATTTACGCCTATCTCATGCCAAGCTAGCAAATCAATTAGAGTACAAGGAATTTTACCCGAATTGGAAGATTTCCAAAAACATGCGCGTCCCACTTTCCAAACGGTTTGCGATGTTTAAATATGTCAAGCGGCTTTTTCCAGGGGTATGGCAATATCTCCGCAACTTAGCGATTAATTTCAAAGTTCTTTATTAAGATAATAAGGGACTTGCAAATTAATAAACTACCATCAATTACTAGCTTGGTGCGTCACCCTACGGGATAACACACCCTACAATAATTTTGGGGTCTTATTTTCTTAATACTCCCTAAGCTATCAGATAGTCCACTATCCACTATCCACTATCCACTATCCACTATCCACTATCCACTATCCACTATCCACTATCCACTATCCACTATTCCCGATCGCCAGATGTGAATATATCAATTATTTTAGTTAATTATAATGGTGCTGAATTTTTAGCAGAATGTCTAAATTCGCTAGCTAAATTTATTAACGCCGACTGTGAAGTCATCATTGTGGATAACTCTTCGGCAGATAATAGTGTCGAAATCGTTCGCACTCGATTTCCTTGGGTGCAACTGATTTGCAGCGAAGTTAATTTAGGATTTGGTAAGGCAAATAACTTGGCTGTGGAGCAATCTCAAGGTAAATACCTGCTGTTTTTAAATACCGATACGCTCCTCACCGAGCATACACCGCAGATTTTAGCAGATTATCTCGATCGTGAGCCAGATGTAGCCGCCATTGGCACGCGGATTACGTTTCAAGATGGTAGCTATCAACTGTCATCGGGAATGTTACCAAATTTAGCTATTGAGTTTATCGATAAGATCCGCTATGGATTGGATCGGCAATGGCACAACCGAGTTGCAAACATCTATAATAAACAATATTCGACAATCCGAGAAGTCGGCTGGGTAACGGGTGCTTGTTTGACAATCCGGAGAGATATATATCAAAAATTGGGCGGCTTCGATCCAAAATTTTTTATGTACTTTGAAGATAAAGATCTGTGCAAACGCATTCGCGACTTAGGCTTCAAGGTTATTTATTATCCCGATACTAGTATCATTCATCTTTTAGGCGGTAGCTCTAAAAATGTTACAAAAAATGTCGATCACTACTATCGAGATAGCCAACGGTATTATTATCAAAAACATCTGAATGGAATTCAGCTAAAAATCTTGAAATTGTATTTAAGATTGTCCGGGAAAATCTGATGTCAAAATTGCGAGTCCTATTGACGATCGATGAGGCGAGTTTGGGCGGCGGCCAAATGCACGTATTACTCCTGACGAAGTATTTAGATCGGGAAAACTTTGAGGTGGAGATTGCCACAGAGCAAACAGGATGGCTGGTTGATGAAGTCCGCAAACTGGGGACGATCGTCCATCCAATTAGTATTGCCAACAAATTAAGCTGGAAATCTTATCAAAGTATCCGCCAATTATTCTCGTCCCATAAATTTGATATCGTCCATACTCATGGGGGGACAGCAGGATTTTGGATGCGATTAGTCTCGATCGGATTAACAGATCGACCGATGATGTTGCATACTTATCACGGATTGCACTATCTCCATATTTTACCGGGCACGATTGGGTTTATTTTTCAACTCATCAAAAGAGTAATTTTTAGACTAATCGATCGATTTTTACTGAAGTATACAGATCGGATAATTTGTGTTTGTCAATCGGATTACGATCGAGCGGTAGCTGTAAAAGTTGCCCACCCCACAAATACATCGATCGTCTATAATGGCATCGAAATCGAACGCTTTGCGACCCCGCTCGATCGAGATATCGCTCGACGTCGATTTGGGTTTGGTGCGAGTGAGTTTATCTTTGGCAATGTCGGTAGACTCCATACTCAAAAAGGTCACGAATATTTGTTACGAGCTTTTGCTAAGTTAAATAATTCCGCACGGTTGGCGATCGTCGGCGATGGCGAATTACGCTATGAATCGATCGGACTTGCCGATGAATTAAAAATTGAGCGGCGGGTGATGTTTTTGGGCGCGCGTAGCGATATCTATGAATTCTTGTCGGCGATCGATGTATTCGTGCTGCCATCATTATGGGAAGGTCAACCGATCGCCTTATTAGAGGCACTAGCGATCGGCAAACCATGTATTGCCTCGGCTGTCGATGGCATTCCCGAAATTATTACCAATGGCGTGAATGGGTATTTAGTCCCCCCTAGAAATATCGAAGCACTCACCCAGGCGATGGATCGCGCGATCGATCGTCCCCAGCCGCTGACGCCGTTTTTTGGCTCTAGCGATTGTGGATCTGCTCGTTTTGTGGCACAACAGATGGCGACAGAGATTGGCAACCTCTACCGAGTGGGAAGAAAATCGGCATGAGCTGTCTCTAGGCAAACCCGCTAACTGCTGCGAGCGATTAGCGGGCTGTTTGGATCGAACTTGAGATCGAGCTTAACTGGTTTTCGATTTGGTGGTAGTTTTTCTAGCTGTGGTAGTAGTTTTAGCTGTAGTAGTTTTCTTCGCGGTAGTAGTTTTGGCTTTAGTTGCCGTCGCTTTCTTGGCTGTGGTAGTTTTTTTTGCAGTTGTTTTCTTCACCGCTCCTCCTTTGGCTACTAACAAACTCAGCGCGGTTTCCAGACTGATGCCTTCGACGGTTTCGCCTTCGGGTACGCCAGCATTAGTTTTACCGTGCTTGATATAGTTACCATAAGGGCCAGCAAAAATCGCGATCGGTTCGTTATCGTCGGGATGATTGCCCAGCGTGCGCAAGGGTTCTTTTTTACCACGGGCACCGCGCACGGCTTTGGGTTCGGCGAGGATGGCTACCGCCCGCTCTAATGTGACAGTGTAGACATCATCGGGAGCTTTAAGCGATCGATATTCCTTATCTCCTTTCCCCCGATCGTACAAGATATACGGCCCAAATCTGCCGACATTGGTTTGCAGTTTACCACCAGTTTCGGGATGTACGCCCAAGCTGCGGGGGAGTTTGAGTAGTTCTACGGCGATTTCCAGAGTGACATCGGCGGGATTCATCTCTTTGGGGATGGATGAGATTCTGGGTTTGATCTTTGGATCTTCACCTTGGTCTCCCAATTGCACGTAAGGGCCGTATCGACCCTCTTTTGCATAAATCGGTTCGCCAGTTTCGGGGTGATGTCCGAGGATATCGGGAGTGCTCTTCTTCTTCTCGATCAGCATCTCGACCGTTTCGGGAGCTAAATCGGCAGGCGTCAGACCTTCGGGAATTGAAGCATTACCGAATTCGGATTCGATATATGGGCCAAATTTACCGATCCGGATTTTAGCTTCGATATCGTCGAACTCGATCGTCCGCGCGACCTTGCCATCGATGTTATCGAACCCTTGTTTGACCAGATTATCCAGTCCGGTATCGCCGAAATAGAATTTTTCTAAGTAGGGGAGCCATTGCGTCGCGCCAGTAGAGATATCATCGAGCGATTGCTCCATCCGGGCGGTAAAGTGCGGATCGACGAGATCTTGGAAATGTTTTTCGAGTAAAGCCGTGACCGCAAAAGCGGTAAAAGTCGGCACCAGGGCGTTGCTTTGCAGTTGAGCGTACCCCCGATCGATAATGGTACTGATGATGCTGGCATAAGTACTAGGGCGACCGATCCCTTCACTTTCGAGCATCTTCACCAGGGATGCTTCGGTATAGCGGGCTGGCGGTTGCGTAAAGTGGTCGAGTGCATCGAGTTTTTTGCAGTCGGGATGGTCTCCCTTGACTAAGGCGGGGAGAATAATTTCTTGGTCTTCGATCGCGGCATTAGGATCGTCAGAGCCTTCGACATACGCTCTCAGGTAGCCAGGGAAATCGATCCGCTTACCAGAGGATCTAAATCCAGCGTTTTCGACCTGTAAATCGACACTGAGCTGAGTTTGCCGCGCATCGGCCATTTGCGAGGCTACCGTCCGTTTCCAGATCAAATCGTAAAGTTTCAATTTCTCGTCACTGAGTCCGGTGGCTCTGGGAGTGCGAAAGCTGCTCCCAGCCGGACGGATGGCTTCGTGTGCTTCTTGAGCACCTTTAGCTTTAGTACTGTATTGGCGGGGTTTTGGGCTGAGAT
>NZ_PVWO01000514.1 GCF_003003845.1 Chamaesiphon polymorphus CCALA 037
ACTCATTACCCATCCACCCATCCACCCATCCACCCATCCACCCTTAAGGATCTACCCAACGATCGTCAGCCTTAATTAGGGCAATCAATTTAGCGACACCTTCGGCTTCGGGTACCCGCTCGATCTCGTCTCGACCGCGATAGAGGGAGATATAGCCAGGTGTTTTGCCTACATAGCCGTAGTCGGCATCGGCCATTTCACCAGGGCCATTGACGATGCAACCCATCACGGCGATGTCTAGTCCCGTGAGGTGATTGGTAGCCTCGCGTACTTGATGGAGGACTTCTTCGAGGTTGAATAATGTCCGACCGCAAGATGGGCAGGCTACATATTCGACCATGGTCTTCCGCAGCCCTAGCGACTGGAGAATACTGTAACACACGGGAATTTCTTTTTCGGGAGCTTCAGTTAAAGAGACTCGCAGCGTATCGCCGATGCCTTCGGCTAAGAGAGTGGCAATGCCAGCGGTAGATTTGATCCTGCCGTACTCACCATCGCCAGCTTCGGTAACTCCCAAGTGAATTGGGTAATCCATGCCAGCTTTGTCCATCCGTTGCGCCAGAAGTCGGTAAGCGGCGAGCATCACGGGGACGCGAGAAGCCTTCATCGAGATAACGAGATTGTGAAAGTCGAACGATTGACAGATGCGGATGCACTCTAAGGCTGATTCGACCATCCCTTCGGGAGTATCCCCGTAAGTAAATAACATCCGTTCGGCGAGAGAACCGTGATTGACGCCAATCCGCATCGCTTTATTTTGGTCGCGGAGGGAGATCACTAAGGGTTCGAGCATGTCGCGAATCTGCTCGCCAATTTCGGCAAATTCAGTAGGGGTATATTCCGTGCGATCGGGTTTGGGCTTCTCAAAGACATACAATCCAGGATTGATGCGGACTTTATCGACATGTTTGGCAACTTCGAGGGCAATTTTCATCCCATTGTGATGTACGTCAGCCACGAGCGGGACGATCTGATATGTATCGATCAGTTTTTGTTTGATTTCGCCTAAAGCTTTGGCATGAGCCATACTCGGTACTGTCACGCGCACGATTTCACAGCCGATTTCGTGAAGACGGCGAATACCAGCCACCGCACCATCGATATCTAAGGTATCTTCGTTGATCATCGACTGAACGACTACTGGATTGTTGCCGCCAATAATCACGCTTCCAACAGCTACAGGACGCGTTTTACGGCGATGAATCGTGGTGTCTGTACCTAAATTACTATAAGCGAACCGATCGGCTACTGGCAGGGTCTGCATAGAGAAACAACGGTGAGGATGTGAATACGATTATCTCATCTTCAGCTTGCCACAATTTGGTCATCTTAGTAGGCGATCGAGCTGGCTGTTTGCGTGCGGATTGGTTTAAGATCTGGTCAACAATTGACAATCCGATAAAGTTACCTTAATGTAGTGCTTTTGGCAACCGTGAAAACTTTTAATCTTCTGAGAATGATTGGCACAAGCATCAGCTCTATCTACTACTAATCGCTACAGACCCTGTTAAAATGGGAGACGATCGTCTGGAGATTTTTTGGGATCTCTAGGTAATGAAGATCTTAGACTCTAAGCCATCCGATGGGCTTGAACACATCCCGCTTTTGCCCCCGAATTCGCTCAGTTGTTGCTTTTTACCTGCAATCATGTCTAATCAACGTAGCTATTATCAGCCGAAGTTTTTGCGGGAAATGCAGTTAGGGTTGGTGGTCTATGGTGGTGTCTCTTTGGCAATCTATACGCATGGTATCTGTCAGGAATTTTATCATGCAGTGCGCGGTCGTGGCATTTATAAATTAGTCAAGGCATTGACAGATTCCGATGTGGTAGTCGATGTCATTTCTGGCAGTTCGGCAGGTGGCATTAATGGAATTTTATTAGCTTACGCGATCGCCAATAGTAACGATCGAGAAATGGTGGATTTTAGTGCCTTTGCCCGCGTTTGGCGCAGTAGTGGCGAACTCCTCAAGATTCTCCAAAAGCCCAATCTCTTTAAAGCTCATGTAGACGCATCGAACTCTACTAGCGAGAGTTTTTATCAACGGGGATTGTTGGCAACTCTCATCAAAGGGATCGAACACAAGCTCCCACGTCCGCAGCAAGAATGGTTTTCACCTACGCAAGAGTTAGATCTCGCGATCGCTGGTACTGATTATCTCGGTAAAGTAGACCGAACTTTCGCGGAGGGGACGCTCGATTTTAGAGCGAAGAATCATCGGGCGATGTTTCGACTCAAGCATCGTCAAGGACGGAAGGAGCCATTCAATCCTTATTACAAGGAGCCAGAATTACCGCGTTCGCCAAACGATACCTATCAAGCTTTAGTCAAATTATGTCAGATTACGGCGGGAACGCCAGTTATTTTCCCATTGGTAGAAGTAGATCTGCACGATCGCCACAATCTAGTCGATCGCCAGTTAATAACTTGGGGCAAATTAGCCAAACACTACACTCCAGATAGCTCCACTCGTAGTGACAAATTATACTTTTTAGATGGCGGTCTACTCGATAGTACGCCGCTGACTTGCTTGATGAAAGAAGCATACTATCGATTGCCAGATCGGTGCGGTCAAAGAAAGTTATTTTATGTCGATCCCAATCCCGAACAATTGAACGATCGATTGCAGCTTGCTGGCAAAAAACAAGATCGGATGGGACAAATTTTGCAAGCAGCGGCTTTGTCAATTCCGATCCATCAAAGTATTACTAACGATCTTCAAACAATTCACGAACACAATCATAAAGTTCGTCGTTATCACGCTTCGATCGATCGAGCTGAAAGTGCGTTAGAATCACAACAAATATTAGAAAGTAGCGATCGCACTCAATCTCAAATCTATCTTAGAGGTAGATTATTTGATTTTCGCGATCGCAATTTGCCGCTACTCCTTCAAGCAGATCTGAGTGCTCAAAATAGCCAGTATTCTGTCATTCTTGACAAAATCGATCGCGTATTAACCAGTAAATTTACTAGCGGCCAAGATCGACACAACTATTATAAATTACTCGATCGATTTGAGTCTCAGGTTATCGATTTAGATGTCGAATATAGCATCAGGCAACATTTTTACTTAATCGAAACTATTAATAACTTATTAAATAGTAAAATCGATGAAAACGACCGACCTAGACTTCAGTATTTATCGAAGCAACTTGGTTGCAATATTAAATTGCTAGAAGTAGTGCGAGCGAGTATCGAGCTGTTACTTAGCGATCGATCTGTGTGTAACTACTTTTATTATTTGATCGCTCAAGAATCTAACGATCGACGACTGCGCGCTCTAGTCTACGAACTGATCTTTAGGTTACATCGCTTCTTATTAGATGGTACTAGATTTCATACCTTCGTACCCAACGATGCCTCTGGATCGCATCTCGAAACTATTCCAGTTTATTTTTGGCTAGACTTACCAGAATTAGCCGCAGAAAACCATTTTTCTGGCGATAGTCGGCAACGCGATCGCTGGTTATCTCAGGCGAGGATTTCGAGTGTCTTTGCCCAATTCAAGCAACGCATCAGTAGAATCGGTCAAAGTAGCGATCTGCATCCATTAATTTGGATGGATCGACAATTAGCATACGATAACGATCGCAATCAAAGCTTTCCCAGCATCTTAAAACAAATTTCATTGGCAGCGGAAATGACGATCTCCAAATTGGGCGATCGATATACCGATCTGTTGCTGAAGCAATGGCATACTTTTGAATTTATCGATCGAGAATTATATCCATTTGAATATCTGACAAATTTAACTGAAAAAGAAATTATTAACCCCATCTGTATCAGTCCAGATACTTCCCAGCTAGGTATTGGCAATGGTAAAAATACCAAAGAAAAATTAGGTGGCGATAAACTTTATAATATCGGTGGCTTCTTCAAAAAATCTTGGCGATCTAACGATCTACTCTGGGGCCGTTTAAGTAGGTGGGCGGGATAATAGTAAACTGGATGAAGATAGTTTAAGCATTTCTCGACAAGTAGGCGAAACCATTTA
>NZ_PVWO01000087.1 GCF_003003845.1 Chamaesiphon polymorphus CCALA 037
AGCCTTTTAAGTGGACTTACAAAGGCAAACCGTTATGTGATTGAAATACTGGCTTTATTTACGCCGCTCAGTACTAGTTCTTGAGTAACTTTGAATTTTCTAGCTAAATCGTCATATTCATATATAGTTTTCTTGCCGACACTATCTATCATCGTGTCGATTTGCAAGTCTTTCTTATATGTGTATGCAGTAGTTTGATAATTACTACCCTCGATTTGCTTTTTGACATTTGTCAGTCGCAGACGGCTATCATTAGCAGCCGTAGTGTAAGTATATTCAGTCGTAGTCCCATCGACATCTCTCGTTTTAGTATTCGGACTACCTGTATCGTATGTATACTCCAGATACGAACTATCAAAATTATCTACCCTGGTTAAACGATTGCGCGAATCGTAGTTGTAGCGAGTTGTCTGAGGAGCACTATTAACTATACTAGTTACCTCTTTAAGATTACCAGCAAGATCGTAAGCATTCGTCCGCAGGATATTACCTTTAGCCGTGCGATCGATCGCAGTGAGAACTTTTCCCAATCCGTCATAAGTAAATTCTTGCCCGTAACCATCGCTACTAATGACAGATTTTACCAATCCATCTACATAATATTGATAGTCGCTATAACCCAATCCATCAGCGTATGTTTCGCGATCGATCCAGTTGGTATTTGGTTTATAAGTATATTCAGTAGTTTTACCATTACCATCTGTTTTCGTGCTGACATTACCAGTATTATCTGGATAATAAGTAAGCGTTGAGATCGTGGTAGTAGTTGATGGAACGTTATCAGTCCCCTGCTTGACTTCTATTACTCGTCCAAAACCATCATATGTCGTGCTGGTAAAATATTTATCTGGATCGATGACTTTAGTTACTAAGCCATAAGGATTATCGTATTCAAACTTAGTAACATTTAAGCCACCAGTACCACGCTTAACCTCAGTAACATCCCCTTCTGAATTTAATGTATAGCTAGTAACTCGACCTTCTTCATCAGTCGATTCTATCAATTGACCAAAATTAGGATCGTATTTAAATAACTGACGAACGACATCACCTACAGCGATCGGATCGAACTGTAATTTAACATCGATCCCACTAAAAGCATCACCAATAATAATATCCTGTTTGAGATCGTTATTGGTATTTAAATTGGCAACAATTACACCCCGTGGAGCCGAAGTGCCCTTAGAAATTTGGGGTGCAGTACTAAACTTATAGCGATTGGTAGAATTGCCTAAGAATACTTTAACAGTTTGACTATCATTCGCTAGAACAACATCTTTTACAGTATCTCCATCAACATCAGCAACTGTAATATAACTGCGGAAACCATCGTTTCGAGTCAGATAATCAGAATCATATTGCGTACTAGTAATTGGATCGATTACCGTCAGACGATTGGAATTAACGATAATTTCATCTATACCATCGCCATTGAGATCGGCGGTTTTTAGATCGTTAATTAGCCCAGCATAATCGTAAGTTTGAACGATCGTCAGACCACCATTTGCATTAACGTCATAGATGTTAATCTTGGCATTATTACCATCGACAAAGCTCGATACAACTAATTGATTGCGACTATAGACTTCTCTAACTGCTAATAAACCAGGATAGTTCTGAGAGTTAAAGACTTTAAGTGCGCGGTTGGTGCGATCGTTATCATTAGCTCCTTTAAAATCACCAGTTCCATCGCCAGTCAACATATAGAGATGATAATTATTGGCACCACTCCAATCATCTGTAAATGGATTGACATAATTTGCAGCAGCCAGATCTTTTTTACCATCACCATTAAAGTCAACAGCTACGAGATCGGCAACTTCAAATTGAAAACTGCCAAAAATACTAGAGGGATTGATAACACTATTACTCTTGAATTCAAATCCTCCAAAACCATTGCCAGTAAAAATAGCAACGTTAGCAGTGTTTTTAGTGGTGAAGCTATTGAGGAATGGGTTTAAGAAAGTTCCCAAGTTAGTAGTAATCGACTCGCGATCGTACCCAATTGCAATATCTTGTTTACTATCACCATTAAAGTCATCTATTAATAGCTTTTTAACGTTTATCTTATCTGCATTTTTAACAACAAGCTTCTCTGCCAACTTCTGCTTCAACGAGAAAGATAGCAATGGATTGGCAGGTGCAACCGTTCCGTTAGAGACGAGTTCTCGAACATTAATTTGTCCGAGCTTGTCAGCAGTAACTAAGAATTTATTATTAATACTTACTGGCAATCCAGTTGTCGGATCGGTAGTTGGAACTGTATTATTGATATAGCCGATTTGAGCGATACCTGTAGGATTGACATATCGATCGGATTCATTGCCGTACAGTTTTAGATCGTCGTCAAAACTACTTAGCTTATCGCCATAAGCAATTTCAACTACTTGATTGCGCTCGTTATAACGATAAGATGTTTTATTACCAAACTCATCAGTACTTTGAATTAACGAACCACGTCGATCGTAAGCATTAGTTTGAGTAGTTTGTCCATCTGGTGCGGTAATTTTTAATGTCTGTCCGAACTTATTTAACTCAATTTTTGTGATATTACCTTCACCATCGATCGAGTTAATCGTTGGTTTAATGGTACTATTGGACACTAATGTCGATATCGCACTCCGCACGAAACTGTATAAATTGTCAGCAGAGAGAACATATCCGGGAACTGATGGAAGTACGGGATCGTAGAACCGAACTTCCGAGCCATCTTTGCGTTTAGCTCCTTTGACTCGATCGTATGCATCGTAAAAGTCTTCGCCTACATTACCGCGTTTGTCGATCGATTTTTCGATTAAATGTTTGCCATTATATTCCCACTTACTGACACTACCATCTGGATCGGTTATCTGAGTTAGATTTCCATCAACGTATTCAAATAAAGTAGATCTACCAGATGGATCTTTAATTTCGGTAATTCTGTTACCATCATTAATAAATGTAGTGGTTAGTGTAACAGGATCGATTATACTTGTGATAATGCCAGTTATTGGATCGTAGATATAAGTAGTAGTATTATTATGACGATCTTTAACGCTATCTAATTTACCATCACTTGTAAATTCATAAACACTACCATCTGTTAGAGTTCTTTGGAAACTACCATCGTCGCGCTCGATAAATTCAGAGGGATCTCCAGATGCAGATAGATATGTAATTTCATTAGCCAATGGATCGCGTTTACTAGCGTAAAATACTTGTTCGGTACCATTACCATCGATTAATAACAACGAGCTGCTAGCTAAGGTTTGTTTCTTAAAGATTTGTTGTAAGCCAGCTAAACCCCAGCCTGCGCCAAAGGGAGTATCGGCAGGATTGATATGAACAAAACTACCTAAAACCTGATTTTGAGATTGAATGGAGTCGAGATAACTAGCAGTCCTCAATCCCATAGTTAATCTATAATCATAAATACCCGTTTTTAGCCCAGTGCGATCGAATTGGATGGCAGCTTGAACGGGACTATCGGTAGGAGGTGTGTCGAAATTCCAAGTATTTGTCGCACCATAAATTGCAAATTCACCATTCTTGACGATGAGTTTGGCAACTAAACCGTCATGCAAACTACCTTTAAATGCTTTGTACTCAAAGTTAATTAGCTCGTAAGGGTTGGCACGAGTCGAGGAGTAACCGAGTTGAAGACTCCGATTGGCACCTAATGCTTGATAACCTTGAAGTTGATAGCTATCGGTAACTTTACCAGTTAATAAATTGGCTTCGGAGTTAATCGGCACGGTAGCCGCTGGCAGATCGAGAGTGGGAGTATAGTTGAAGGAGTTATCGTCGGGCGATTGTTGGGCGATGGGGGTGGGCACGTAGTAATACCAACCAGTATTGGTAATACCACCGCTAACGGTATCGATGAGTTTGCCATCGGTACTGACTTTGCCACTGCCAACTTTAACTACGGCACCTGTATTGGGGTCGATTTTCCATAGATCCATCTCCGTTCCTGGTGCGACGGCAAAGTCGTTAGCAACTGTCAGACGTGCGGGTGCGGTTAACTGCGTACCGCCCAAAGTTACGGCTACGATCTGTTGTGGGGTGCCAGTTGTAAATAGTTCATCCGGAACGAGTGCGGGGATGACAGATCCAATCCCAATTCCAGCAAATGTGGTGGGCAATTGCAGCGATACTTTGGGGAGGTTGCTATTAGTGACTGTGGTACCGCTAATTTGAGTGGCACTAGTATCGATAGTCGGTGCGTAGATAATCGCAGCGATTTGGTTATCAGCACCTGCATATAGTTGATGTCCCAAGAGTAGGGATAATTGTTGGGCGACACCGTTAATTTTGACAGTGGTGGGAGTGTTATCGAGGAGTGTCAATGCAAAGCTACCATCGGCATTCGTAGTAGTCTGCACCCCACCGATTTCGACGATTGCTCCAGCCAGAGCCGTAGTTGTGTCCCGATTGACTTTCCCCGATAGTCGGGTAGTAGTAACCGTGTCGGGGATAACATTGAGGGTAACAGTCTCACTAGTAGTGAGATTTCCCTGTTTGGCAATTAATTTAAATGTGTAGGTACCTAACTGGTCGGGTCTTGGGGTAAATTGGAGGGTATTATCGCCAGTGAGTGTACCTGTAGGCAGTGGATCTTTACTATCGACAGAGATTGTAATCGGTGCCCCATTGGGATCTAACGCGATTAGGGGAATGCTGAATACTTGTCCCGGCTTGAGATTTATTGTTCCTAGTGCTTGGAGCGTGGGTGCCACATCCTGTGCGCCTGCGAGGAAGACAGCTTTGAGTGGTAATCGCGCTAAACTCGGATCGTCAAATATTACTCGAACGATGGCAGATGTTTCATCGTTTAATAATCCACCAATGCCGATCGCTTGTTGGAGATTAATATAGGGAATGGCTGCACCCGTTTCACCAGACTTGGTAACTAGAGAAATTCCGGCTGGTAAGTCTGGGAAAAGTACGGCTAAATTCCGTGGGAGCGGAGTAATACCAGTATTTTGAACTTGGAGATCGGCGATATATTTACCTGTACTGCTATCGACACGAGCGTTAGTCAGGATTAATTTGGCATCTGTGGTAGGAGTATAGCTAGTTAAGTCGATTGCGGTACCGATAGTAGCGCGATTTGGCACTCGATCGAGTAAAGTACCTGTAGGATTGGGCGAACTAACGCTAGCGATATTCCTAATATCGATAATACCGCTAGCATCATTGTCAGTATTAATTAACTGGAAGACTAGTTCGGCGTTATTAACATTAGTCAGACTGCCGAGGTCGATCTTGACTTTTTGACCATTATAGGTAACCAATCCGGTGGCGTATTCGGCGGTTTTACCCGTAAGTGAGAATAGGGAGGTGCCGCGTTCGCCCCGATCGAGTATTGTCTGACGGGTGGTAGGATCGATTAGATAAACGGCAAATCGATCGCCGATAATTGAAGTGCGATCTGTTAAATCGAAGGCTGGATTGATGTCGAATGAAACGAACTGAGTTTTGCCTGGAGTTCGATTCCCCAGAGGGGACGCTTCGCGAACGATTTCAATCGATTTTGTCATCTGAGTGACTAATCCCGTCCCTTCAAGGAGCGTAATCCCCGATGGTGTCGTCCGCACGGTACCGATTTTAGTCGGAGTGGGGTTGCTCGGCTGTTTTCCTGTAGCAACAAAGCCATAATTACCGCCGAGTAATTGCAGATCTAAAGCGTTAATTACGCCATCGCGATTGAGATCGAATTTGGTGTCGAATGGTTGAGTAAAAGCATTAGTTAATAGTTGCGAATCGATGCCATCGACTTTACTATCGCCATTAATATCGCCAATAACTCGTAAGTCGTAACTCGTAACTCGTAATAGGGGATTGGAAATATCTAAGAGGTTGATTCCAGCTTTATCGACGGCAAAAATTCGATAATTTCCTCTGGTATAAACAGGATTGATGCCATTAATTTGGCTGGTACCTTCCCCTTCTACGCCAATCAGTAGCGTCTGACTGGTGATGGTATTGAGTTCGGATTGTTGGACGTTAAATGAGTAGGTTTGAGTGGCTGCGGTAGTAGTGGTAAGCGGATTACCATTGAGATTCGCAATTCCCAGTAAATTAGCCTCGATCGGACGGGTGGTACCTGTAGTAGAATCGATAACCACGCTAGTATCGCCGACGATCGCTTGTAATTGTCCGGTAGCATCGTAACCAAAGGATTGGACTTTACCCGTGGCGTTATTGCGTAAGGATACGAGCTGCCCTTGGGTGTCATACTCATACGTCAATTGAGTGCCGTCGGGTGCGGTAATTTCGGTAATTTTGCCAGCTTTGTCTTTGACGAACCCAACAAATTGGGGGGAGAGAGGGGAAAGGGTAATTCCGCTATCGCTGTAGATTAATTTGGTGCCATTGGCGGCAATTTGCCCAACCAAACCTTGTTTAGAATCCAGAAGGTACTGAGTACCATCGGCAGCAGTTAGGGTATATTCAGTACCGTTAAAGCTACCATTGGCAGGGTTGTAGGCAGTTCCGGAAGTCAGTTCGTAGAACTTACCACCAGCGGATGTCAATTTAGCGTCAACCGATTGAAGGGTATAGTTTACACCAGCGTCAGCAATCCATTTAGGCGTATAGTAAACCGCACCAGTTATCTGCTGTCTGACAGGAGCGAAGGTAAATCCGACTCGTTCGCCTGTCGGGGTAGTTAAGTACAACCGAGTACCAGCTTCGAGGGGTGTCGGGTGTGGGGTGTCGGGTGTGGGGGTAAGATTCAGTTGGATATTACTATCGGTATTAAATGTCCATTTGCCCGTGTTTGTGTCGTAACGGCGGGTTTAGTTGCGGTATTTATTTCAATTTGGGATGTCGCAATGCTAGTACGTCCGCTAATATCGGTACCAGTTAAACGTAGTTCGTAGAAACCATTTTGGTAACTCGTAACTGGTAACTCGTAACTCGTAACTGTCGGATTATTACCGCTATTGAGAGTGCGATAATTATCGGTGCCGAGTTCGGCAATTTCGAGTTTCCATTCATCGAGATTGGTATCGGCAATCTTGGCGATAATCTGAGTATTGGCAGTCAGTTTGGCACTATTTAATCCCGATCCTAATTCGACGACTGGCGCGAGTGTATCGCGGACATCTTTAACTTTAATTACTCGATCGATCTTACTACTGCGACCATCGACATCGGTAGTGGTAATCTCTAAACTATGTCGGCCAGTTTGAGTAGATTTAAATTCAAAACTACCACCATTACGGGATGGATTATATTTAAAGGTATCGACTAAACTACCATCTACTTTTACCTGAATACTTGCAATATCGGCGATACTATCAGCCAGGGTATTGACAACTACTTTTTGGCCGGGGATGACGGGGAAACTAGGTGTGAGATCGACTGTAATTACCGGGGCAGCGATGCTAGTTTTAGCACTAATTACCACTGCTTTGAATGCAGTTAGCGTACCGTCGCTGACAGTAAATTTAACGGTATAGTCGCCTAATTGTCCGGGGTTGGGATTCCATTTAAATTCGCCCTTAGTGGCATCTAATGTCGCACCCGGTGGTAAGTCTTCGGCACTATAGACTAGTTGAGTCCCAATATCTAAATCGTTGCCGTTGACATTAAATTTGAGTTCGTTACCCAGAGTAGTCGCGCGGTTGGAAATACTCAGTGTCGGTTGTCTGTTGACGTTATCAATCAGGACATTGACATCTTTAGTATCCTGCGCGCCATAAGCATCGATGACGGCGAATTTAAACGTATATTCACCCGCCTGATTATAGTTAGGCGTCCAAGCAAATCTGCCAGTATTTTGGTCTAAATAAGTCCCAGTGGGAATCGGTAATGCGACACCATCTTTGGCAACACTTAGAATAGTATAAACTAGTGTATCGCGATCGACATCGCTACCTGCGAGGCTAAATTTGAGGAGGTCATTTTCTAACCCACGTTGGAGCGGTAACTGCGTGAGGATCGGATTGTGGTTGGTACGGTTGACAGTAAGATCGATCGTTTCATTACTTGTTTTGTTACCATCGCTAGTAGTAAACTCGATCCGATAAACACCTGCTTGTCCCGCTGTTGGTTGCCAACTAAATACGCCAGTGCGAGCGTTTAATACCGCACCTGTGGGCATGTTAGTAGCAGTATAATTGAGCCTGTCACCATCGAGATCGCTGGCAGTCAGTTGGAAGGTGAGAGTCGATTCTTCGGCAATCGATTTATTGCCGATAATATTCAGTAGCGGTGCGGTATTATTCGCACGCACGACTAGATTAAAGGTTTGGGTGTTACTGAGGGGTGTCGAGGCTGGGGTGTCGGGTGTGGGATTGCCGCTGTCGGTGACGGTGATGCTGATGGGATAGTTACCGATATCTGCCAGTGTAGGAGTCCACGAGAGGGTGGCTTTACCGTAGATGGCACTCGGTGTAATCGTTGCCCCGGCAGGCAAGCCGGAGGTGGTAAAGGTAAGGTTATCCTGGTTGGGATCTTTGGCTTGAATGGTAAATTCTAGCTTCTCGCCAACTACCGCTACGCTGTCGGGAATCGGTGCTAATTTGGGCGCATCGTTGGGTGCGTCGATTTGGATGACGAGGTTGGTAGTGTAACTATTGGCTTCACCCAAACTAATCGGGCGATTCTCAGTTGCCGTCAGATTGAGAACGTAGTTACCTGCATCTGTATTCTTGTCTGGTGTGAGTCGGATGATGCCAGTACCGTTACCGTTATCGATAAATATGGCAAAATCAGGGAGATTATAACCAGTTAACCCCGCAGCGGTGAGCGTCAAACTATCGCCATCAGCATCGTTAAATACCACGGGAATATCCACAACATCCCCGCGTCGGAGGGTGCGATTGGCAATCGGGGTAGCTGTTGGCAGACGATTGAAATTGACAACTTTAATCGGGACGATAGTGGTAGTAGTTTTTGGCTCGCCCGTACCATCGCCATCATCGGTTACTGTAAAGGTAATATCGTAGGTGCCAGCATCTAAGCGGCTAGGCGTCCATTTAAATTCAGTCGTAGCGGCATTGAAGGTGGCACCTGTAGGCAGATTGGCAACTGTATAAGTGAGGTTACCATCGATCGGGCGATCGGGATCGGTAGCCAGGGCATTAAAACTGAGGGTTTTCTCTGCCTGAATTTCCCAATTGCCTAATTTATCAAAAATCGGTGCGGCATTGACGTTGAGAACTTTAATCGCGCCGAGGGCGAAGGACTGATTGTTACCATCAGAAACGGTAAAGCCAACGTTATAGTCGCCTGCTTGAGTGTAGTCAGGCGTCCATTCAAATTCACCCGTATTTGGATTGAAAATTGCGCCAGTGGGGAGATATTTACTGCTATAAGTTAAGTTAGGGCTATCGGGATCGATCGTATTTAATTTAAATTTAACCGTCTCGCCTTCGCGGATGGTACGATCGACAGGACGTTGCAGATATGGAGCTTGGTTAGTCGCAGCAATGATAATATTCACCGTCTGGCTGACAGTTTCAATCCCATCGGAGACGAAGAATTCCACCCCATTATAAGTCCCCGCACTACCATCGCTCGGCGTCCAACTCAAAATATGAGTATCGGGATTAAATGTCGCACCACCAGGTAGTTTATTCGCCCAATATTGCAAGGTTTGACTGCTATCTAAATCGCTAGCATTCACCTTAATCTCTAACTTCTGTCCCTCAGCACCAGTAACAACAGTAGCCAACCCGGCAAACAGTGGACTATGATTGCCACCGCTGACATTCAGTCGATATGATTGCTCGCTATATACCCCCTGAGCATCATACACCCGCACACTAATCGGCGTATCCGCATTACTAGTCGCTGTCGGTAACCAATTAATTAAACCAGTGGTAGGATCGATCGACATCCCCGTCGGTGCGCTGGTTAATAAATAACCCAAATTAGTACTGGTATTAACAGACGTCGCCGCTAATTGATAGCGATAAACATCGCCAACTTTTGCCGTAGTAATCGGAGTCGAATTAATTAATGGCGATTGACTACCAGTGGGAATTGCATAAATACTAGCAGCAAAGTCAGCTTTAATCTTATCGGGGTTATCGATAGTTAACGTCCGACTGGTAATTTTCTGTCCGGCTTTAAGTTTCCCATCCGGTAAAGTCAAGCTCAAATCAATCAGATAATTACCATCTTGTTGGCGTCCGTCTAGTGGTTTGGCAGTTACCCCCAACTGCGGATCTAACATTAACAGTAGGGGTAAAGTGATATCGCGCTCGGTTTTGTTCTCTAAGCTGACGTCGTAAGAAATTGTCTGATTTAATCTGTCGGCGCGCGCGCTGCTAAATTTAAGATCGACGACGCTAGCAAAGTCGCCAAATACTGTAAAGTTATCTTGGTATGGAGTGGCTAAGTTTAAGCCTGCTTCGGATTTAACTCGGTCTGAGATTTTGAGTTGATAATTATCGGGAATTAAGGTGTTGAATTTAACGATCGCTACTTGTGCGCTAGCATCATAAGTAACCGATTGAATGTTAATATTACCGAGTCTGTCGCCGCTTAAGGTATAGTTATTCGGATTGACGACGGAGTTGGCAAATAGAGTCGCATTCGCGCGAGCATTACTCGCATTCATGGCTTCGTCGAAACTAATCCGAATCTCCGACTGCGGAAGGATGAGAGTAGATCCTGGTAGTGGATTGACTGCTAAGATCTGGGGTGGTAAGAGTGGTTTGATGACATCGATATGACTGCCTTGGGAGAGGTAAATCTTCCCGTCAGTGGTGATTTCGATATTCTCGCCGCGTTTGCCGCCGCTGGCGATAATTGTGGATTTAAATGTGTTGAGATCGATCGCAAATAATTTACCATCGTTACTGGAGGCAAATAAGATATTTTCGAGTTTACTACCTTTAATACCAAAGGCGATCGAATCGAGTGGATTATCCAAACTCACTATTACCTTAGCTTGTCCGGTACTGGGGTTAAACTTGAAGATATCGCCGCGTGTCGCCCAGGAGGTACCCCACAAACTACCATCATTAGCAAATGCTAAACTATCGACACGACTGTTGCTAAAATGTCTGAAAGTTTCCTTAATCGGATCGAAGATTTCGATCCCATCACCAGAAGATAGATACAGTAATCCCGTAGTCGGATTAATTGCTAAAGTTTGCGTAATGCCATCGCCAAATTGCTTGACAATTTGTCTGGTTTGAGGGTCGATTTGAATTAAGGCTCCACCGCCTGTTGTCGCCCAAATGGTACCGTTAGCATCTTGTGCTAAGTCGAAAATCGGCTCGGAGAGGGTGTTAATTAACCGTTTGGTGCCCAGTTTATCGATGGCATATAAGTCGCCGCGATTGGCTCCACCGCTGGCAAGGAAGGTACCATCGGCAAGTGACAGCAATGCGAGTGCGCCGATGCCAGCTTCACTAGTGGCGATATTCTTAACGAAGGTGCTGCTGGTAAACGGACGAATTACCTGCAAGAATTCGCTCGGTTTAGTAGTATTAACACTCGCGAGTAACTGTTGTTGCGCCTCAGTGAAAATCGGATTGGTAGTTATCGCAGGTGGTGTATTGTTACCGCCACCATTCGCAATGCCGCCGCCGCCAGTATTATCGTTCCCACTTAAGTCCCGCAGTAGTACTTGCTGCTCGATATTACCCGATTTGTCGGTAGATAGGGCGAGGAATTCGTAGGTGCGTCCGGCAATTCCGGTATATGTTGCTTGGGTGGTGGTAAGATCTTGCTGCCATACTTGGTAATCGGCACCGTCGATCGACACATAGACAGTAGTAGACTTAATACCAGAGCCAGTAGCATCGTCAACGCTCGTCCATTTAACCAGGTAATCGTTACCCGTCTTAGTAGTAGTTAAAGTCGTCGTCGGCGCGACGGCATCGATGGTACTCTTAATGGTTTGAGTATCGATCTAAACCTGCGGCTAATTTAATGATATTGTCGATACTAAACCGATGCAGTAAATGAGTTACAACCGATGAGATCGAAAGCTCGATGACAAACAAACCGATTGAAATACTTGGCTATCATGGTACCAGTCAAGAAAGAGCCGCAGCCATTCTCAGCACAGGTTTTCGGGCTAGCGATAACGACTACGATTGGTTGGGGACGGGGATATATTTTTTTCAAGATGCCCCGCTTAGAGCCAGACAATGGGCAACTCAACAACATCCTAAAGACCCTGCCGTTATCTGCTCCCGTATCCATCTAGATAATTGCATCGATCTGTTCGATATCGGCTGGCAACCCCTGCTCAAAAACGTCTATAATGCTTTTGTGGAGCAGTACCGCGATACAAAGCAACCTCTACCTAAACAAAACCCAGAACGCTCGAAAGCTCATCGTTTAGATTGTGCCTTTTTTAATTACAGCATTGAATTTATTGCCTTACAAACACAACAAATAAAAGCAGTAAGAGCAGCCTTCGTTGAAGGAGAACGCTTATTTCCTGACTCGGCAATTTTTGACTTAACACACGTCCAGATTGCCATCAGAGATCCAGAGCTAATTATTGAGTCTCAATTAATTGAAATTTGAGGAGTTAAGATGGCGATCGACATAGCTAAAGTTACAGAAATACTCGAACATCATTTTGCCACTGTTACACCTGAAGAGTTTCGTGCTAATTTAGATAAATTTTGTCCAGAATTGTTTGAAGAAGAGGAGGGCGAAAGTAATGGAAGTAAAAACAGTTCGCTCTCTGAAGAAAGCGATTTCGCACGGCGAACGCTACGCGATCGACTACAACCAGTAGAGCGACAGCTCGATCTACTCACCCACGACGAGATTTATCAAAAAGCTAAAGAAGATAGCAAAATAGAAATCGCTGCTAAACTTTTGCACAAAGGACTCAGCGTTAAAGAAGTTGCGGCTCTTCTCGAATTAGACATCAATTCGTTGGCGCAGCCTCTCTGACAAGAGAATCGCCTAATACTCGGATTGGCTCTGGCATTATTGAATTTGCGATCGATATTTATGGAGCTGTATTACTCGATCGTTGGTTCCCTCGATCGAGTTACCATGTTTACGATCTTGTTCGCGATCGAGTCTGCTAATATCGATCGAATATCAGATCTACTTTCTTTACTCCTTAATTATTGATGGAGAGGTTCCAGTATGTAGCTAAGGTAGACTGGAGTTGTGTTAGATAATTCGAGGTTGAATCGTGATTTGGAAGATAACTGCTATAGAATTGTTAGAACGATATGCTGCTGGGGAGCGTAACTTCAATGGGATTGAATTGATTCGCGACCCCCAAAGGAATATTTATGATGGTTCGGGGGAGATCCACGGGCTTGAAGGTGCTGATTTGCGAGGTATCAGCCTGCGTGGATCTAATTTGCGAGATGTTATATTAACTGATGCCGATCTAAGTGAAGCCGATCTCTTTGGTGCTTGTTTGTTTTGCGCCACTCTTGTAAACACTGTCTTGAAAGGAGCTAATCTTTATTCCGTTAGCTTGGTTCAAGCTGGTTGCGGAGGGGCTAATTTCGATGGAGCCGATCTGACTTTGGTCGATGCTACTAATACTTTATTTATTAATACTACTATTAACTACTTTAGTAATTCAGTTTTGGTTTGTGCTAATTTTAAAGGCTCCAGTATTTTCAAATCTGCTCTGTGTGGTATTCATACTGGTAATTTTTGCTGGCATACTACTATGCCCGATGGAACTATCTGCGATATCTCCGAATAAAGATGAAGATTTATCTTCATCTTCAGAATTGCTAGTCATGAGCGGATCGGGTTTCATACTATATTTTTGCTCTGATAGTATCAACAGCAGGGCTAGTTTGAGAACCTACATCTCTGCTCTCAATTATGTTCTGAATGTCTTCAGGAATATTAGAGAAGAAATTATAACCTGTTCTGCTTTCGATTTCATCAATATTGAATAATCCATACTGAACTCCATCAATTAAAGTTGGAAAATCTCGTTCCCAGAATTTATCTGGATCTCGACCAATTAATTGATTTGTAATTGGATCGAGAACCAAAGTATTAGGTAGATGAATACCAAAAGCAAGAGTATTTTGATTAACGTCGGCAATTCCCATGCCAGGACGATCTAAAATTAACACTACTTTCCAAACAGAGTTAGGAACACTGAGTCTTTGATTTGTATTTGAAGGCAACCAAAGATCGCCTCCATTTACTGTATCGGGAGCTTTTCCATCACGACCAGAAACAATATAAACTTCCTTACCTAGATCTGCTTGAACTCGTAAATACTTTTCCAACTCAGTCCATCGATCTGTATTATTTGGTTTATTCAATGGTTGAGGTAAAATATCACTACTTAAAAATGTTGAAAAATAGTCTTGTTTGGTACGATCCCGATGAGAGCGTGTCGTCATATGACCTTTGCTATAACTACTTGTATTTTTAATATCTCCATCATCAATAATATTATTAGTCAAGAAAGGTAAACGAGGGTCTCTAGGATAAGTTTTAGGGGTTACTGATTGTGGTGCTCCAAGCCAAGATTTATTTAATTTATAACTTACCCAATTTAAAGTCTTTAGCTCATCATTGTAAGACAAAGAGTATTGCGGTCTCTCAATCAGATAATTATTTCTAAAGGTATTGGGTTCCTGTGAAGGATTTAGTATTTCTGGACTGTTTCCAGGTAAACCACTATTTGGTGGTGGAGTATCTTGGCTTTTTCTAGCTTCTTGATGAAAATTGTTGCTAGGATCGCTAGGATCGGCAATTAATGATTGAGGATTACCAAATAATAAATGTTCGCTCTTAAAGAAAACGTTATCTAAATAGACTGTTTTACTTGCTTCAAATTCAACTTCAAATCTTAACGTCGCAACTTGACCACGAAGATAATTCGGAATATCAACCTGAAAAGTTTGAAATCCCTCTGTAGCAAAATCAATCTTGTTTGATTGAGCCTCAAACTGAGCAGGATTAATTCCACTTAGTAAGGTCGAGTCAAACTTCCGCAGATCGACGGCTGGATAATCGAACGTAAGTTTATTTTGAGATCTAATGCTTGGAAATACTCCTTGATACGCTGATGTTTTGAGTTCCGTATCGTTAATATAGACCTTAACAGTCCCAGTGCCAAGAACAGGAACAGAAGGGTAGCCAGTGTTATCATCAATAGCAGGATCGGGAACATGCAAGTCAAATCGTAAGGCACCCCAATCAGGCACTAAAAAGCGATTATGAGTAATACTGTCTCCCCCATTCAACTCGATCGCATAATTAGGCTGATAATCAGCCGCAGTAGAATCGATGCCTAGTTTTGAGAGATAACCCCCTGGAGCAGCAAAGGTCGGAATATCCTTCCAATCGACCAAACTCTGAGTCGAAGCAGCACCATCCTCCCAAGTTAGACCAGTATTATTACGGAAAGACCAACCCGCAACCGCAGTCGAGCCAAAGATTGGAGCTTGATTGCGTTGAAGCGAACTGTTTAAAGGATTGAGAGTAGCCGCTGGTGGCTCAAAACTCGCATCAAAATTGCCATTAAACAGTGTCGGTACCGCAAAATCACCACGAGAACGCGCCTGGAGTGTATTATCCCAACTTACAGGTACTTTAGGTACATTATTCACATTCGTGTTGGGACGTCTAGCCTTACTGCCACCCAACACAGAATAACCCCAACCCTGACCGCTACCCTCGCGATTGAACCAAGGTAAAGCAGCAGTAGCAGAGCCTAGCAAATTAGCAATATCCAGTTCGCCCAAACGATCGTAAATCGCAGTAATAGGATTACTAGTGCAGTGTCAAGATTAAAAATTAGGGTTACTTGGTTGCTTGCTAAAATGAGGAAAATTCCAAACAGAGGCAAG
>NZ_PVWO01000515.1 GCF_003003845.1 Chamaesiphon polymorphus CCALA 037
GTTTGCGCCGACACCCCACGATGTTTGGGATAAGTATTTAGATTGCTACGGTTTAGATGGCGTGTTTCCAGTTGCCAAGACGGAAATTGGTAATTTGGCAGCTCTAGCATCGGAAGAAATCTTGTATCCAGAAGTCGCCAGATGTCTGACAATGCGCGGCGCGGAGATCTTTTTGCACTCTACTTCAGAAGTATACGGCAACGATCGATCGCCCAAATCAGCCGCTAAAATTAGCCGTGCCGTTGAAAATATGGCTTATGTGGTTTCAGCAAATACGGCGGGAATCGTCAATACACCCATCCCCGATGCCTCCGCCGATGGTGGTTCCAAAATTATCGACTATCGCGGCATCATTTTGGCAGAGACGGCTACAGGCGAGAGCATGGCGGCATTTGCCGAGATTGACTTGGCTGCTTTGCGCCGCTACCGTCGCCGCCTGGGATTGAATAATTTGCTATCCCGTCAACGATTTGAACTCTATGCCGAAAGTTATCGCCAAGCACATTTTTATCCAGCGAATACGATGTCAGATACAGAAGTAGACCGCAAACACTTTTTAAAAACCCAGCAAAGCTCGATCGATAGTCTAATCGATCGAGGCATAATTTAACTCAGTGTGTCGGTGCAAATATCGATTATCTGCGATCGGTGGAGATCGATCGAGAATGCCTGAAATCTAAATTTTTGGCAGTGCCCACCTTACGAAGTATCTGCCTTCTATGATACTTCATCAGACATCAATGCTTTGTTCATCTCTAATGCTCTTTGAATATTTATAGGAAGTTCATTATTTTCAAGTAATTCAGTTATTTTTTCTAGCCACAATATTGCACTAGGAGAGTTCACATGTGCTATGTCTATTTTGTAAACCAAATCACTTATTTGCTCACTTAAGTTGTTCGGCATACCAACAATTAAAAATTATGCCAACCATTGCTCTAAATTGTCGATCGAAGTAAAGTCTAAGAGATCTTCACCTAACAATTCTACTCGCTCTAGCGGTAAAGCCTCAATTTTAGCCAATATCGTAGGACTAACATTTCCTAACTTTCGAGTTAGCTGTCTGATGACTAACGATCTAGCTTCCTCAACGCGTCCTTGAGTCTTGCCTTTTACTTCACCGCGCTGCTCGCCGCGCTGCTCGCCAATCAGCTCGGCAGCCTGAAGCTTTTCTAAAAATAATGGCGACAACTGCATCATTAAATCTTCCTCCTCTGGCTCCCTAACTTCTCTAGCTTCTAGTATAACCTTTAAATTTCCCAGCCAAGAAAGTGCATCTTGGCGACAGGGATGAGCTGGAGGCAACGCCGCTACCTCCGCAATCGCATTCGACTGGATCTTGTCCTTGCCCCAAAATAAGATCGCTATAGTTAAAATAATATCGTTTGCTTATTGTATATGTTCGATCGCAAATAGTTTATAGGGAGCAAATTACGATGACTAATCCGATCGAAGTCCGCAATCCTCGCAGTGGAAAAATAGACCATACGATCGAGCCACCTTCTGAAGATTGGTTAAAAGATCGATGTAGTAGTCATCGTCGCTCGCAGATTCATTGGTATGAAATCGGCATCGAAGGTCGGATCGAAGCTTTGAAAAAATTCAAACAATCTCTATTAGCCGATCGCGATCGATTGACAGAAGCCTTGGTAAATGATACTGGGAGATTGTCAATTTCTGTATTAGAGATAGATTCGGTATTCTCTATTATCGATCGCTGGTGTAAATTGGCTCCAGAATTATTACAATCATCCGAAAAACTTACGACGATTCCGTTTGTAAAATTACAACGGAACTTAGTTCCGTATCCACTAGTTGGGGCCATTAGCCCTTGGAATTTTCCATTATTACTCGCGACGATCGATACTATTCCGGCATTATTAGCGGGTTGTGCTGTCATCGTCAAGCCTAGTGAAATTGCTTCTCGTTTCGTCGCACCGTTGATGAGTGCGATCGAGAATGTACCGGATTTACGCGATGTGTTAACCTTTGTTGAAGGCGACGGAGAAACGGGAGCTAATCTCGTCGAATCTGTAGATTTAATCTGCTTTACAGGTAGTGTCGCTACTGGGCAAAAAGTCGCCACTACTGCCGCTCGTCGGATGATTCCCGCTTGTTTAGAATTAGGCGGCAAAGACCCCGCGATCGTATTAGCATCAGCCGATCTAGAATTAGCAACATCTGCAATTTTGTGGGGGTCAGTTGTCAATACCGGACAGTCGTGTCAATCGATCGAACGCATTTATGTGGCTGAAGATATTTTTAATGAATTTGTATCTAAATTAGTCACCAAAGCCGAACGCTTAAAATTAGCTTATCCAACCGTTAACACTGGCGAAATAGGCCCGATTATTTCCGATCGACAAGCCACAATTATTAGCGAACATTTACAAGATGCTCAAGCTAAAGGTGCGATCGTGCAATGTGGGGGAACGGTAGAACAAAAAGATGGCGGCTGGTGGTGTTTGCCGACAGTATTGACGCAGGTAAATCATAGTATGAAAGTAATGACGGAGGAAACATTTGGCCCGATTATGCCGATAATGTCGTTTGCTACAGAAGTAGAAGCTATTAACTTAGCAAATGACACGATTTATGGACTCAGTGCCGCAGTTTTTGGGGCAGAAACAGCAGCATTAGCAGTTGCCCAACAGATCGATGCTGGTGCAATTTCGATTAATGATGCGAGTCTGACGGCGATGATTTATGAGGGTGAAAAAAATTCTTTTGGATATTCTGGTTTAGGTGAATCGCGGATGGGTGCGGCTGGGTTGATGCGGTTTCTCCGCAAAAAGGCACTATTAGTGAAAACAAATGCTGTTGCCGATCCGTGGTGGTTTTAACGAACTACAGATCGATCTATACAGCCTGTTTGTGCCGATGAAAAAGGTTTTGGGGTTGTTAGGATGGGATTAAATACACGGGAGATCGCATTATGCCCGATTTTCATTCCCAAAGGCTGCACCAACGCATCGAACCAGATCGGGCCGTGCCAAACGGTCAAAAAACTCGATCGAGTACTGGCATCATAGTTAGCTATACGTTGCTAACTGCCCTCGCATTGCTATTTATCGCCCCGATCGCGTTTATGCTGGTGGCTAGCTTCAAACCCGACGATCTAGTACTATCCCAAGCGGGAACTATCCAGGGATTTATCCCCGTACCAGCTTCGACCCAAAATTATCGAGATGTATTCGATCGAGTTAATTTTAGTCAATTTTTTCTCAATTCAATCCTAATTACTAGCCTAGTCGTTCTGGCGGGATTGTTAGTCAACTCGCTGGCGGGTTATGCCTTTGCCCGATTGCGATGGCGGGGACGGAGCATCCTCTTATTAGTAGTGCTAGCTTTGATGATTATTCCGTTTGAAGCGATCGCGGTGCCGTTGTTTTTTCAGATTACGCTCTTGGGTTGGCGCAACACTTATTTAGCTCAAATATTGCCTTTTATCGCCAATGCTTTCTCAATTTATTTGTTCTACACTTTTTTTGTAGCTTTGCCGAAAGAACTCGAAGAAGCGGCACGGATCGATGGTGCGAGCACGATTCGGACTTTTTTTGAAATTATTGTACCGATATCCAAGCCCGTATTTGCAACGGTGGCAATTCTAACTTTTCTGACTCAATGGGGGTCATTTCTATGGCCGTCGATGGTGACGATCGACGAGCGAGTTCGACCTTTACCAGTCGCGATCGCCTCTTTCCAAACGTTACCACCAATTCAGTGGGGAGATATTATGAGCTTTGGCGTAATGATGGTCGCACCAATTTTAATTGTATTTTTGGCATTCCAAAAGTGGTTTGTGGCTGGGGTGGCATCTACAGGAACTAAAGGATAATTAATAATTGAGAATTGAGAATTGAGAATTGAGAATTGAGAATTGATAACTAAGAGCAGGTTAAATTAAGGCTCTTCATTACTTAGTATGCTCGATCGATAGCAAATTGAGCAAACAAAGTAAGCAAATAAATACGATCGGTGAA